>DATCJQ010000324.1:0-2591 GCA_036562745.1 Flavihumibacter sp. | reverse complement strand
AGCATAGCCAATAGATTCCTTACCTTGCCCTAAAATCGTTTTACATGCTGAAATCAATGACCGGATTCGGAAGAGCGGAGAAAAATGTTGGAGACAAAACCTTCCTGATCGATATCAAGTCGCTGAATGGAAAACAGTTCGACTGTTCACTCAAAATGCCGGCTTTCCTTAAGCCCTTCGAATTTGATATCCGTAAAAGGCTGTCTGAAAAACTGCAGAGGGGTACCATCGACTGTACCATCAGTCTGAAGCAGACGGGAACAGCCAAGCCGGTAACGATTAATATCTCACTGGCCAAAGCCTATTACCAGCCGATTGCTGAGTTGTCGAAGGAGCTGGGACTGGACGATAGCCATATTCTCGGAAATATTCTCAAACTGCCGGAAGTGATCACGCCTACTTCCGACACGCTTACCCCGGAAGAATGGGAGGAGTTTAAAGCCATTCTGGATGAAGCAGCCGATGATCTGAACTACCATCGTTTGCAGGAAGGCAAGGTGCTGGAAGCCGACCTGCTGAACCGGATCAGCAATATCGAAAAACAGGAGGAGCTGATTGCCGAGCTGGAGCCCAAACGCAAAATCAAAATCCGCGAGGGACTGGTAAAGCTGCTGGAAGAGCAGGTGGGTTCCGAACAATACGACAAGAACCGCCTGGAGCAGGAACTGATTTATTATATCGAGAAGATTGATATCAGCGAGGAGCAGGTGCGTTTGAAAAATCACTGCAACTATTTCAGGAAGATTCTCCAGGACAATGATGCGGAAGTGGGTAAGAAGCTCTCTTTCCTGTTGCAGGAGATCGGACGGGAAATCAACACCACCGGAGCCAAGGCTTATGATGCCACCATTCAGCAGGCCGTGGTGCTCATGAAAGATGAATTGGAAAAAGCCAAGGAGCAGGTTCTAAATGTGTTATAAGTTATTTTTATGGGTATGAAACTATTCAAGCTGGCAGCGGCTGTGGCGGCCCTGTTTTACCTGCAGTCCTGCCAAACCATAGATGTATACGAACGGAATGCAACGCTGGACGATCACAAGTGGTTATCGGCTCGGAAACCGAGTTTTGATTTCACCATAGAGGATACCACCGCCCGCTATTCCATTTTTGTGGTGGTAAGGCATAGCGATGCCTATCGCTACAATAATCTTTGGGTGAACGTTCATACGAAGGCGCCGGGCGATTCGGTTCCGAATGTCCAGACCCTCGACCTGCAACTGGCAACAGCCGACAAGGGTTGGCTGGGGGTGGGGATGGATGATATCTATGAACACCGTATCCGGATTTCCCAGGCACCGGTTCAACTGAAACCCGGACCCTACCAGTTCAGCCTGGAACAGATCATGCGCGATGATCCGCTCGAACATGTCCTGAATGTGGGCATACGGGTGGAAAAAGATCCCAGTTGATATGTTTAAGCGATTCCTCCCCAAACAGAAGCTGGCTCTGGCCACGATGCTTTACTGGTTCCTGCTGGTTTATATCATTGCGGCGCTTTTTTTCTGGTATATCAAACTGCAGCAGCAGAACCAGCAAATGGCCAACTATAAACTGATGGAGCTGGTGGCGGATGACCCTGGCTATCTGCAAAAGGTAGAAGCCATCAATGAGGAAGCAAACCGGAAAACGCAACAGTTCCGCGGTGAGGGTGCCACTTTCCTGCTGATCATTCTGGCAGGTGCGTTCATTGTTTTCCGGGCTGTGCGCCGGCAATTCAGGGTGGCGAGGCAGCAACAGAATTTTATGATGGCCATCACCCATGAACTGAAGACGCCCATCGCGGTAGCAAAACTGAATCTGGAAACCCTGCAGAAACATAAGCTGGATGAACAGAAGCGGGAAAAACTGATTCGCATGACCCTCCAGGAAACCAACCGGCTCAATACACTTACCAATAATATTTTGCTTTCCTCGCAGCTCGAAGCAGGGGGCTATAAACTGGTGAAGGAAAAAATCAATCTGTCGCAGACCGCCACCAATATCCTGCAGGATTTTCAAAACCGGTTTCCCGATCGCCAATGGGATGGGCAAATTGAAGAAGACCAGTGGATAACCGGCGATCCGCTGCTGATCCAGATTCTGACGAACAACCTGCTGGATAATGCGGTTAAGTATAGTCCCAGGGGCTCTGCCATCCGGCTGGAGGTGAAAAAAGGCTCGCATTCGGTACAGTTAGTTATTTCGGACCAGGGTCCGGGTGTGCCGGATAGTGAGAAATCCCAGGTGTTCAAACGCTTTTACCGGATCGGTAATGAATCGGTTCGCACCACGCAGGGAACAGGGCTGGGACTCTATCTCTGTCGCAAGATTGCAAAAGACCATGGAGCAAGCATCCTGCTGAGTGATAATATTCCCTCGGGTGCTACCTTTACGATCCAATTTCCCATCAATTTTTAAAGCATGGCAGATCAACTTTCAATATTACTGGTAGAAGACGAAGAGAACCTGCACGAAGCACTCAAACTGAATCTGGAACTGGAGGGATATGTGGTGAGTTCTGCTTACGACGGAACCGAAGCCGTGAAAGCAGTGCAGCAGGAATATTTTGATTTGATCATCCTGGATATCATGTTGCCGGGATTGGATGGACT
>DATCJQ010000321.1:0-2675 GCA_036562745.1 Flavihumibacter sp. | reverse complement strand
AAGGTAACCACAGGCAGACGGCCCAGCAGTTCGGGGATCAATCCGAAATGTTTTAAATCCTGTGCATTCACAAACTGAAGCAGGTTTTTCCGCGCAGTTTCCTGATGTTCTTTATTTACGTTAAAACCAATGGCATTGGTGTTTACCCGACGGGCGATGAGTTTATCAACGCCGTCAAAAGCTCCTCCGCAAATGAAGAGGATATTCTGCGTATTGATCTTAATGAGTTTCTGCTCGGGGTGTTTACGTCCGCCCTGCGGGGGTACCAGTACATCGGTGCCTTCCAGCAATTTGAGTAAGCCCTGTTGCACACCTTCACCGCTCACATCGCGGGTGATGGAGGGGTTATCACCTTTACGGGCGATTTTATCAATCTCGTCAATATAAACGATTCCGCGCTCGGCAGCGGTAACATCATAGTTACAAACCTGGAGGAGGCGGGTCAGAATGCTTTCCACGTCTTCGCCCACGTAACCAGCTTCGGTGAAAACGGTGGCGTCCACAATGGCGAAGGGCACGTTCAGCAGTTTGGCGATGGTTTTGGCCAGCAGGGTTTTACCCGTACCGGTTTCACCCACCATCACGATATTGCTTTTCTCAATATCCACATCGTTTTCAGAAGGTTTCTGCTGAAGACGTTTGTAGTGGTTGTAAACAGCTACTGCCAGCACCTTTTTAGCGTCATCCTGTCCGATTACATATTCGTCGAGGAAACGTTTTATTTCTATAGGTTTCTTAACCGTCAGTTTGAAGCCGGAAGCGGCTCCCTCTGTGCGGGTTAATAATTCCTGTTCGATGATTTCACGGGCATGCTCAACGCAATTCTCGCAAATATGTCCATCCTGTCCGGCAATAAGGATTTTCACCTCATCGCGGCTTCTACCACAAAACGAACAATGTAAAGTGTTTTTTGCCATACTTCTCTAGTACTTACTTCCTGCAAAGGTACCTAATCTGCAGTCAATTAGGTGAAGTTAAAAAACCGTCCCCGGTATAGGAACGGTTTTTTTCTTCGTGTTATTACTTATTTAACGGGGAATCAGAGTTTTTCGATCAAACCGTCCACAATTCCGTAGTCGATGGCTTCCTTGGCATCCATCCAGAAATCGCGGTCGAAGTCCTTCATGATCTGGGCGAAAGTCTTGCCGGTATTCTCGGCCAGGATTCTTGCCCCCAATTCTTTCACCTTTTTGGTTTGACGGGCCTGGATTTCCAGGTCGGCGCTCACGCCCTGCATATAGCCACCCAGACTGGGCTGGTGGATCATCACTTCCCCATGGGGGTAGATGAGACGGCGGCCTTTTGCCCCGCCACTCAGCAGGATACTGCCCATGGAGGCGGCCAGTCCCATACAGATGGTGCTAACCGGACTCTGAATCATTTGCATGGTATCGTAGATCACCATGCCGCTGGTTACAACGCCACCCGGACTATTAATATAGAACTTGATCTCTTCCTTGTTGTCGGAATCGAGGAGCAGCAATTTTGTCACCACTTCGCGGGCGGATTTGTCGTCCACCGGTCCCCAGAGGTACACAGCCCGACGCTCGAAAAAGTATTTTTCCAGGCGTTTATTGAGCATCATCAGATCATCGCGCTTATCCTCTGCCGGCTTTTCTTCCTCCTCGTCATCCATGCGGTATGAAAAGTATTTTGAAGGATTCATCTTGCTAGAATTTATTTCGTTTTTGAATTGTTTACCGTTTCGGTCAAATTCGCCCGGGAGCCACGGGGCTTCGAAGCGAATTTCTCCCGCTTAGTCCTTGTTTTCTTTTCTCGGGTTCACCAGCAGCACTTCATCCACCAATCCGTATTCCTTGGCTTCCATGGAAGTTAACCAGTAATCGCGGTCACAGTCTTTTTCCACCTGTTTCACGCTTTTGCCGGTATGGTGGGAAATGATTTCGTACAGTTCTTTTTTCAGCTTTCTGATCTCGTTTACGGTGATTTCGATATCAGATGCCTGCCCGCCAATGGCTCCGCTGGGCTGATGCATCATGATACGGCTGTGTTTCAGCGCGGTACGTTTGCCCTTGGTTCCGGCGCACATCAGTACCGCACCCATGGAAGCTGCCATACCGGTACAAATGGTAGCGATATCGGGAGTGATGAACTGCATGGTGTCATACATTCCGAGACCGGCATACACACTGCCACCCGGACAGTTGATATACATCTGAACATCGCGGGTGCGGTCGGTGCTTTCCAGGAAAAGCAGCTGCGCGGTAACGATATTGGCCACTTCGTCATTAATCGGATAACCCAGGAAAATGATCCGGTCCATCATCAGGCGGCTATACACGTCCATCACCGCAATATTCATCGGACGTTCCTCTATAATATTGGGAGTGAGGTTGTTAACCTGATATTTCTGGTAGTCGTGAAGCGTCAGACTCGAAATTCCCCGATGTTTGATCGCATATTTTTCAAATTCAGACTTCATATATTGGAGCGTTGTTTTGATAAAAATAAGGTAACTGACTGGAGCAAATACCTTTCCAATTGAAAATCATTGCAAAAAACGGCAGTCGGCCTGACAAAAAGGGAACAAAGGGGACAAAGGAGGCAAAGCAGACGAAGGGATCAGAGGGAACAAAGGGGACAAAGGAGGCAAAGCAGACGAAGGTAACAAAGGGAACAAAGGGGACAAAGGAGGCAAAGCAGACGAAGGGAAC
>DATCJQ010000320.1:0-3623 GCA_036562745.1 Flavihumibacter sp. | reverse complement strand
CAGGTAACCCAAGGTTAGCACAATCAGTTTGGTAATCAGCAGGCGGGATCGTTGCCTTTTGTTCATGATATCCTCATCGTTCCCAGCATCGCCAAAGAAATAGCCGACATATTTCTGCAGCAAATGCGCGAGCCAGATAATCATAAAGAACAAAACGATTCCCCCAAACGTGAAGGACGCGCTGCCAATTTCCCTCGGCTCCTTAAGAAAGTCCACCACCCAATCATAAACAGCAGTATAGATATTCAGATTGGTCGTAAACACGATCAGCCATTGCAAAATCACAACCAACAGAATCGGGCGACCGAAACTTTTTATAACGGGATTAAAATCTGCCTTGCGGGTCAACCCTCTGCGATAGCGGCTACCCACCATGTGCAGCAGGATGGACTCCATCAGCATCCGGCTGAAAACCGACAGGCTTGTTGCATGCATGAAGGCAAAAATGGCGGTGTTTCCCAGGAGCTGCGCCAGGCTTATTCTTCCGGTCAGATTGGCAATGATGGCCAGGGCCTGAAGCAAATTATGCAGCAGGATCACAAACCTGATAAATTTCTGTAGCGGAAGATGCTCCTCCATACCCCTGCGAATGCGGGTTGCGAAAACGATGGTCAACACATTCAATGCAATCATTCCCAGGCGCACCCAGGTTCCGGGATCAGGCCAGTGCCGGGTAAACGTGAAGGTCAGGTAAAACAATACCATTGCCAGCCAGGCACCAAACAAGGGCTTTGGCCATTTTCTCCACCATAAAAATGTGAGCAGGATGATAACGATAAACTGCAGCGACTCCACATAAGCGGCCGGTGCTTTCAGATCGAATAAGGGTGCTATGGAGAAAGCAATCAGAATTCCGCCCAGTATATTGGCGCCGGGCAGGTATTCGAATTTCATTTCTTTCAGCACGGAAAGTCCATTGGCATTCCGGAGCGATCGGATATTCCAGAAATTCCACCCAATAAATAAAAGAGCAAGTACCAGGATCAGCAGGCGGTTCCCACTGCTGTCGCGAAAATAGAAGCCCACAGCCTTCCGTTCCGCATCCACCACCTTACGAATAGAGGAACGGTCGGAGCTCGATAACACAGAACTGTCGGGTTCCCAGATATAATTCGATTCCTTTCCGAAAATGCGACGGTTGGCACTAGCCAGTAAATCATCCAGTTGATCCACCAGTTGTACCGCCGTTAACGTATTGGAAGATGCATGAGTCTGCAATCTGTTAATGAGTGCCAGGCTTTCGCGGAGATTCCGCCTGGTGGTACGCCATCGGTTCCGGAGATCCAGTAATTGCTCATCAAACTGCTGCACCATGGCCGAATCGCGCTGCAGTTGCCGCAAGACGGTGTCGCCAATCAGGGTGCGGACTTCCAGCCGCAACTGCTCCAACTGAACCTCGGCCGTGTCCAGCCTGCTTCTTCTCCTGGACAGGTCCTCCTGCATATGGAGGAGCAGGGTACGGAATACCTGAAGGTTCCGAAGATTCAGGGCTCGGGAATTCGACTCCAAACTTTCCTGTATCACAGCCAGGATTGAATCATTCTCCTGCAGTTTCTGCGCTGTTTTGTCAAAGCTGTTTCCCACCACCGCATGCCGGTTAATATTATCCAATGCAGCAAATGTTTTTTCGATCTGCACCTGATAATCACTGCTGTTATACTGAGAGGTATCCGTGAAAAAGCCCTGACGCCAGCGACGGCCGCTGTCGGCACGTTGACGATCAGCTGTATCCTGCGCCACCATAACCAGCGGTGCAAGCAACATCAGTATCAAAAAGAAGCGGCGGCAAATTTTCATACGGATCATTTGTTGGCAGTCCCATTCATACAATAAGATTTACAGTAAGTTAAGGAACTTGGTTCGTACTCACCAAAAGCTTGTTTGTCACCGGAGAAACCCGGTTCGTGTATTATAATTTTCTAACACTATCTCTATCAGTAAATTGGAAGAGGCAGTTTGGTTTAATGAATAAATATGTCGGTTGTCACAGTTTTCCAATTCCTACCATAACTACTGTTTGCAGAACTGTCACAAAAGAAGTTATTGTTGAAAACCATGGAGCAGGTCTTTTATATGGGGTAAAGGCCTGCTTTCATTTTGGGAATCCCTGAACCTCCTAAACAAAACTTTATCGTTTCCCCAACATATGACTTAAAGCCCCGTCCTCACTGGACTACCCGTGGTTAGAAGGTTAAACACCAATACCCGGGAGCCATTTTTTACGTATTAGATTATTCATTATCCGTTTAATTTGGCTAGATTGGCCTCATTATATGCTTCATCCTTACTTGCGTTCTAAAACAGATGACCAGCATCAACAGTTGGAAAATACTGTAAGTGGTCTTCTTTCTTCGGTAACAGATTCTCCCAGTTATTGCAAACTTCTACGTTTAATGGCCGGCTACCTGATTCCCCTGGAAGAGGCCGTTATGCAGCAGCCGCTGAAAGAGCTGGTGCCCGATATTGCTGAGCGAAAACGCTCCAGACAGCTTTTGTCGGATATCCATATTTTTATGCCCGGGTGGCAACAAGGCACTAAAGCCGATATACCCCCTATCGACAATCCCTACCAGGCTCTGGGTGCACTCTATGTGCTGGAGGGCTCCTCTATGGGCGGTCCGATCATCGCCAGAATGATCCGGAACCAAACCTCACTGATCTCCGGCCTTAGCTATTTTGAAAGTTATGGAGATGAGCGCAAGAAAAAATGGAACCAATTCCGTGAATATCTGGACAACCCCAGATTATACGAACATAAAGACCAGATTGCCCATACAGCCGTACTAAGTTTTCAGTATTACAAAAAATGGCTGGAAGAGGCCGTCAAATTCGAACATGCAACAAATTTCGACAAATCCCTGTGACCAGGAACCGATACAGTTCCCGGGCAAGATTCAGCCACATGGCGCGCTGATTGTAGCAGATCGGCAATCCGGATTGGTACAACTGGTTAGCGCAAATATCAACGACTATCTGCCCGGTGAAATTGCTTCCATGCCGGGACAACCACTCACTGAATTATTGAGTGTCACAGGCTTTAATCCCGATCTGAAAGTTTCAGACTACCAGATCGTGCATTCACCCCAAAAGGGCGCCTGCTATCTTGTGCCGCATTTCACGCCACAGGCATTGTTGGTGGAGCTGGAACCGGTACTGCATTACGGGTATAATCCCGAAGAAATTATCGGCCACCTGCTAACAGATATCATGAGTTCCGACAGAGTGCTGGCCAGCCTCGAGGAAGCCACCCGAAAAATCAAACAGATCACGGGTTTCAACCGTGTGATGGTTTATAAATTCCACGACGACGGACACGGAGAAGTAATCGCCGAAGTAGTGGACCCCGGCGTTGAATCCTATTTCGGATTGCACTACCCCGCTTCCGACATTCCGCAACAGGCCCGGGCTCTCTATAAAAGAAACCTGGTCCGACTGATCGCTGACGTATCAGCCAATGATTGTGCGCTGGTTGGGTTACCCTCCACCTGGGATGCTAACCAGATCGATCTTTCCGATGCCTCCCTGCGCGCTGTTTCACCCGTCCACATTCAGTACCTGAAAAATATGGGAGTGGCCGCCAGCTTCAGCGTTTCAATTGTTTCGCAGGGCGAGCTATGGGGACT
>DATCJQ010000317.1:0-17600 GCA_036562745.1 Flavihumibacter sp. | reverse complement strand
ATTCGGGCAAATTGAACCGATCGTTGTTTCCTCACTGGCAAAAGCTATGGGACTGCCTGGTGGACTGATTCTGGCATCGGAGGTACGGATGCAGAATTTTCGCAGAAGTCCATATTATACAGCTGCATCACCAATGGCGCCAGCCTATCTCCATGCTTATTTGCATGCTGATGCTATTTATGAAGAAGAACGAACACATTTATATAATTCAATAAAATATTTTAGGGAACATTTGGGGCAGATAAAAGGAATTCGCTCCCTGTCAGATTATCCTGTATTTGCTTGTTCCCATTCAGGCTTGGCTGAGTATCTCTATCAACGAAAAATTCTGATCAGCAGTTTTTCTTATCCTAAACCCACTGATGATGTGATTACACGAATAATTTTAAACAGTCATCATACTCAATCTGACCTCGATCAATTGCTGCATGCACTTCATGATAATCCTCACACCGTTCATGATAAGTGATAGTAAAAAATCAAGCTGAAACGGTGTTTTTTTTGTTACAAATCATCTGGTCACAGGGGTAAATTGTGTGATACCGGATGAATTGTCATTTTTGTTGACTGAACTGTATAACGAAATGGCCTTGAAAACTGTCATAGGGATTCTAACCAAGGTCATTATTAATCGTTATCATGAAACATTTATTACTCTTATCCTGTGTAGTTCTTACTTTCTTTCGGATTTATGCTCAGGCACCCACGACGCCCTCCAGCAATCCATCGTACACTGAATCGAACAAAGAAGGAAACTCGCTCACGTTTTCCGTGACCAAGGGAAACGGCGGGTATCGTCTGGTTATTGTGAAAAAAGGATCCCCCGTTACGGCGGTTCCGGAAAACGGAGTCAACTATCAGGTCAATTCTTCCTTCGGTCAGGGCTTCGAACTGGCAGCGGGTGAATTTGCGATCTATGCAAACACCGGTACGAATTTCACTTTAAACGGTATCGAACCTGATACAGAATATCATTTTGCGGTATTCGAGTACAATGTAAGCGGAAACCTTCCGACTTATCTGACCAATCCCTATCTGGCTGTTGCAATACGTTCTGCAGCACCACCAACTACTCAGGCTTCGAATCTTAGCTTTTCCAATGTGGCCGGCAACAAGCTGAAACTTACCTGGACTAACGGTGATGGACGTGGGAGAATGGTAGTCGCCCGGGAAGGTGCTCCGGTGAATGTGAGTCCCACCAATCTGGCAAGCTATACCTCCAGTGCAACATTCGGACTGGGCACACAAATCGGTTCCGGTAACTATGTGGTATTTAAGGGTACCGCTACCAACGGCAGCAGTGTGGACATTACCAGTCTTAAAACCAATACCACCTATCATTTCGCGATTTTCGAATTCAACGGAAACAGCGCACCGGTTTTTCTGGTTCCCACCACGGCAACGGCTTCAATAACTACCCTGCCGCGTCCCTCTGTACCGACTTCAGGTCTTACACAGCCGTCGGCAGATGGCGACAGAATGAGGATTTCCTGGACCAACGGGAACGGTCGCGAGCGGATTATCATTGCGCGGAAAGATCAGCCCGTTTCGGCCCTGCCTGCAGATGGAGTAGTTTATACGGCCAATACAAAATTTGGTCAGGGTACTGAAATCGCGCCCGGTGAATTCGTAGTTTATCGTAATACCAACACGCAGGTGGATATCGATGGCCTCGAAGCAGCCACCACCTATCATTTTGCTGCATTCGAACTGGATTATGATGCAGCCGGACTGCCGGTTTATCTGACCAGCAGCTTCCCGCGTTTGCAGGCCAGCACGCTTTCCGCGCCAACGGTTCCGGCATCGGAAATCGAGTTCAGTTCAGTAACAGCCAATTCCGCACGACTTACCTGGAAAAATGGAGATGGCGGACGTCGTCTTGTTATCGGAAGATTGGGCGGTCCGGTTACAGCCATTCCCGAAAACTATAAAACCTACGCCGCTTCGACCACTTTTGGTAACGGATCCAGAATGGACGGTGATCATTATGTGGTTTACTGGTCCACCGGCAATACTGTGACTGTTAGTGGGTTGCAGCAGGGCGGCGACTACCATTTCGCCATATTTGAATCGAATGGTACGCAGGGACCGGTTTATCTGACCACTAATCCGGCCAGGGCCAATCTTTCCTTATCAAGCCGGCCCACCAAACCCACCAGCAATCTCACCTTCAGCAGTATAGAAGGTAACGCTATGCGGATGTCCTTCACGCGGGGTGATGGTTCTGCGCGTATAGTAATCGCCCGCGCAGGCGAACCCGTTACGGCTGTGCCGGTAGACGGAGCAGAATATCCGGCTAATCCGGCCTTTGGAATGGGAACAGAGATCGCACCCGGGGAATATGTGATTCACAACGGCACCAATACTACTGCATTTGATTTGACCAACCTGCAGCCCAACACTACCTATTATTTTGCATTTTATGAATATTCGGGATCGGGCAGCGGAACGGAATACCTGACCAGTCAGCACCTCGAAGGCAACCAGGCTACTCTCTCAGCGCCCACGGTTTCGGCTTCAGATCCCGCCATTACCAACGTTACGAACAACTCCATCGCCCTGAGTTGGACTCGCGGTAATGGTGCCCGCCGGCTGGTGGTGGTGAAGGCAGGTGGTCCCGTTGATGTGGATCCGGTGCAGCTCACAAAATATACTGTATCCAGCAATATCAATTCAGCATCCCATCTGGGGAATGGCAACTATGCAGTTTACTTCAGCAATACTTCTTCGGTTACGGTAAATGGATTACAGCCTGGCACTGAATATCATTTCGCAATTTTTGAGGCAAACGGTAACGAGGGTCCGGTTTATAAACTGACTGATCCCGCACGTATATCCCAAACAACGGCGGGAAGACCCACCAATCCGTCAACCGGTCATACCATTAGTCAGCTCGAACCCAATTCGGCACGTTTGTCGTGGAGTAATGGAAACGGAACTGCAAGAATAATGGTGGTACGTGAGGGCGCACCGGTTTCATTCCTTCCGCAGGATGGCGAAACCTATACCGCCGACGCAACCTTCGGCTCCGGACAGGAAGTGGCACCGGGTGAATTCGTAATGCTTAACGGAAGCAACAGCCTGATTAATATGGCGGGATTGGAACCCGGAAAAACCTATCACGTCGCGATTTTCGAATATTCCCTGATAGGAAGCACTCCAATGTATTTGCAGAACAACTTTGCAACGGTGGTGATCGAAACACCGGGTTATCCCGCTATTCCGGCAAGCAGCATCCTGTTTAGCTCAGTTGGTGCAAACAATGCTGTAATCAACTGGACATCCGGTAGCGGGTCTCGTCGCCTGGTAGTGGTACGCGCCAATCAGCCCGTGGATTTTATACCGGTGGATTTTCAGACTTATCAGGTAAACGCCGAGTTCGGTAACCGTCAGCTGAGTTCGGGTAACTATGGTATCTATCTGGGCACCGGTAACAGTGTTACCATAACCGGATTGACCGAGGGTGAACAATACCATGTGGCTGTATTCGAAATGAATGGCCTGAACGCACCGGTTTATAAGCGCGATGAAGTGGCAACCGCCTGGTTCACTACCAATGGGGCCCCGACCATTCCGGCATCTGAACTGGAATACAAGGTGTTGGGTGATTATAGCATTCGACTGAACTGGACCAGCGGTAACGGACAACGCCGACTGGTACTGGGTAAGGCCGGGGCACCGGTGGACGCTGTTCCACAAGCCAATAAATCCTACCTCGCCAACGCGGCATTTGGATCGGGTGAGCAAATCGGCAACGGCAACTTTATTCTGTATAACGGTACCGGAAACTCCGTGGATGTTTCTGATCTCCAGGAGGGAGTGGGCTATCATTTCGCCGTGTTCGAGTTCAACCAGGCCGGAACCGCTATCATGTATCGCACCACCAATCCGGCAATCGTGGAACTGCCGGCAGATATCGCCCTGCCCGTGATATGGCGCTGGTTCCGCGGCAAACGGGAGGGCAATCAGGTACGCCTCGAATGGAGCACCGGTGCTGAATTCAATAACCGCCAGTTTGAAATCGAACGCAGTACCGATGGACGTGCTTACGAAAAGATCGCCGTGGTAAATCCCGGTCAGCAGGGAACCCTCATCAATCAATACCAGTGGGTGGGCGATGCATTGCCCGGCACCCATTATTACCGGATCAGACAGGTGGATGAAGATGGCAAATTCAATTATTCATCCGTAATCATAGTGCGGGCAACCGAAAGCGGCGAGATCAAAATTCTCCGGAATCCGGCCTCCGACGCCATCCGCTTCCAGGTTTCGGAATCCCTGATCGGCGCCGAAGTGAGAGTGGTGAGTGCAACCGGTGTGCTGGTTTACAAAGGAAGAATTCAATCCTCTTCCGTACAAATCCCAAGGCAGTCGTGGCGAGCTGGCGTTTATTATCTGCAGGTGAGCACAGGCACAGGCAGATTGATAACCAAACCAGTAGTGTTTGAATAGTTGACCTGAACCGGGCTTCGGCCCGGTTTTTTATTTTTATAAATTCCCCCCTCACAAGCTTTGAAAAGCGATAAGGCAGCTAATTTCGGGCGGGATTCCTTTATTGCTCTGTTATGTCATACATAATACATATATTTAGGCATGCGATGGTTAGTTTTTCTTAGCACCCTTGTGGCGATCCCTGCCCTGGCGCAGGTTGAGCTCGCCCCCCAGTTTGCCGATAATATGGTGATTCAACGCAACCAGCCCATCCGGGTATGGGGCAAGGCCGCCCCGGGTGAGCAGCTGGAACTGCGATTCAATGGTCGTACCCAAACCACCACAGTGGCCCCTGATTCCTGTTGGCAGTTGGTGCTTCGGCCCATGGCCGCCAACCCTGTGCCCCAAACACTCGAGATCCGCTCGGGCAACCACCGGGTTCAGCGCACAAATATCCTGATCGGCGATGTCTGGCTCTGTTCCGGACAGTCCAATATGGAATGGGCCTTCTCGCGCGATGCATTTTTCGAGGAAGAAAAGTCCGCCGCCAATCAGCCGCTGATCCGCCTGTACAATACCAGTTTCGCGGGTAAATATATTTATGGAACCCTCTATACCGATTCGGTTCGGCAACGGTTAACCCCTGAACGATTTTACGAGGGACAATGGGAAACCTGTACCGAACAGAGCGCCCGACCCATGAGCGCCGTTGCCTATTATTTTGCAAAGAAAATCACATCCGAAACCGGGGTGCCGGTGGGACTGATCAACCTTGCCATCGGTGGTGCCCCCATCGAAACTTTTATCGACTCGGCGGCCCTGGCCGGTCATCCCGTGTTTCGTCAAAAACTGGCAGGCAACTGGCTGGAGAATCCGAGCCTGCCCGAGTGGATCCGTGAGCGCGGTCGCCAGAACCTGGGCGATCAGGGTAATGATCATGCCTACAAACCGGGTTATGCATTTAAATCCTCCATCCCGTGGTTTAGCCGGTTACCCATTGCGGGTGTACTTTTCTACCAGGGCGAATCGAATTCCCTCGAGGCAGAGCGTGTCAGCGAATTCGGCGGACTCATGCAATTGATGGTGAAATCGCTCCGCGACAGTTGGAAGAATCCTTCACTTCCCTTCTATTACGCGCAACTTTCCTCTATCGATACCTCCAACTATCAGGCGGCTTATTGGCCGTTGTTCCGGGATCTGCAACGCCGTCAACTTGATTCCATTCCCTATAGCGGGATGGCTGTTACCAGTGATAAAGGTCACCCTACCGATGTGCATCCCCGCGACAAACGCACGGTCGGTTACCGCTTTGCGGCGCTGGCGCTCTATCATCAGTATGGGAAAAAGAAAACGGTGTATTCCGGTCCGCAGTTGAAATCTGTAACGGTCAAGCGTAACCGAATTATTGCAAGGTTTCGTCATACTGCAGGCGGCTTAACCACTTCGGATGGTCAGCCGCTGCGCGAGCTTTCCTTTAATGGATCTGATCCTGTTAATGCCATACTGAAAAAGAAAAAAATCATCATTCCTTATACCGAAAAGCCCGCATATTTATATTATGGATGGGCACCCTATTCAAAAGGCAACCTGGTAAATGACGCCGGTTTGCCTGCATCCACATTCTCAACCAAACTCAGTGAACTATGATTCGTAGCGGGATTCTCCTGATGACCGGGTTCCTGGTATCCCTGGCCGCGCTGGCGCAGGAACCGGCCCTTATTCCCATGCCCAGCAAATTCGAAAAGTCCAAAGGATTTGTTTCTTTAAAAAGTCTCCGCAATATCTATGTTGGCGATTCCAGTCTGCTTTCGCTGGGCAGGGGGTTGAAAGACAGTCTGGCTAAATATGGTATTCACCCGGCAGTACGCAGTGGGCTGCAAGGTGCGTCCAATAATATCGAGTTGGTGGTGCAGCCTCCATCAAAGTCCGACAAAACCGGTGAAGCCTATGAATTGCAGGTAACAGACAAGTATATACGAATTACGGGTGCATCCGATACCGGGGTGTATTATGGAATCAAGACCCTGATGCAGTTGTTGCAGAAGGACGGGCGCATACCGGCCTGCAAAATAGAGGATCAGCCCGCTTTCGCCTGGAGAGGGTTTCTCGTGGATGTGGGACGCAACTACCAAACCGTGGAGCTGCTCAAGGCTCAGATCGACCGCATGGCACAATACAAGCTGAACACCTTTCATTTTCATGTAACGGAGGATATCGCCTGGCGACTGGAAGTGGATGGTTTTCCCGCACTCACGGCCGACAGTACCATGCTGCGTGATCCGGGTATGTATTATTCCAAAGAGGAAGTGCTGGAGCTGATGCAGTACTGTAAGGACCGCTATATCAAATTCCTGCTGGAAGTGGATATGCCTGGTCATAGTGCCGCTTTTGAACGCGCGATGGGGGTATCGATGCAAAGCGCGGAAGGCATGCGGATCGTGCAGGAAATCATCCGAAAAATTGCGGCCATGTATCCCATCGAATACCTGCATATAGGGGGCGATGAGGTGAAAATCACGAACCAGGACTTTTTGCCCACCATGGCTAAACTGGTGGATTCATTGGGAATCCGATCGGTGGGTTGGAGTCCGGGTGGTAATATCCCTAAAAACACCATTCGCCAGCTTTGGATGGGAAGCGCACCAATTGAACCCGGCATGGAGCATATTGATTCAAGGCATTTGTATCTGAACCATATGGATCCACTGGAGGCTGTGGTTACGATTTTTCACCGGCAGATCGGCCGGCGCACCAAGGGTGATGCGGAGATGCTTGGCGCCATTATCTGTGTATGGAACGACCGCCGCCTGGTTAATGAGAACTTCCATCTTGCACTGAATGGCGTATATCCATCGATGTTAGCTTTTGCCGAACGTTCCTGGCGGGGTGGTGGATTGCCAATGTGGACCACGATTATCGGTGCGCCGGGCTCTCCCGAAGCAGAACAGTTCCGCGAGTTTGAGAACCGTTTGCTGAAGCATAAGGAGCAATATTTTAAAGGAGAATCATTCACCTACTATAAGCAGGCTGATCAGAAATGGAAACTCTATGGTCCATATAATAACGAAGGAAATACCGGTAGAGCTTTTGATCCCGAGTTTAAAATAGATGAACTAAAGCCCGCTAAAGAAGTGCTGGGCGGTACCATCTGGCTGCGTCACTGGTGGGCGCCGGAGATTCTGGGACATATAGACGAACCTAAGGAGAACACTACCTGGTATGCACAAACGAAAATATGGGCCAATGAAGATGGATGGAAGGACTGCTGGATTGGATTCAACAATTTTTCGCGTTCCATGAATACCCGTGCACCGGAAGCCGCACAATGGGATAGCCGCGGATCAGTAATCTGGGTAAACGGTCAGCCGATCCAGGCGCCAAACTGGAAAAGAGCCGGCAAGCAGGTCACACTTGAGACGCCGCTTACCGACGAAGATTATTATTACCGAAAGCCCACGCGGATCTATTTCAGGAAGGGATGGAACACCGTCCTGATCAAGGCTCCGGTTGCAAGCTTTAAAGGAACTGACTGGCAGAACCCCGTTAAATGGATGTTCACCTTTATGGTCGTTGAATAAAACGCATCCATGGTCTTGGACTAAAACGCATCAATAAATGAAATGCCCGGTGACCCGAATATCCAAACTCGGATCCGCCGGGTATTTTGTTTCCATAGTAAGCTCTTCTATATGTTCCCCGTTTACATCCGCCGTATTGATGAAGCGGGTTTCGGAATGCACCGATCCATTATTGTTATACTGTACTTTCCGGATGGATGCGGGCAAACGATGCATACGCGATAGCACCGGCAGATTATAGATCATATAAAGTGGATGCAGGCTGCCCGAAACGAATACCCAGGGCATAAACTGGCAGGATTCGGTCCAGGATTCAACAGTAAATACAAATCGGCGGATGCCTGCCGCATCGAAGGTGGTGACGTTTTCCAGTTCGTTTTGATTGTTATAACTATACACCGAACGATAGACCAGTTCCTTCCCCCCCTCGTTTACCTGATAATAATGCAATTCCGAAGGGAGGTTTCGCAAATCGTAACTAAACACCAGCTCGTAACCGCCGGCCAGCGGAAGCTCGGCATATTTGTTTACCAGACGCACGAGTTGGTTCTGACTATTGTATTCGTATTTGTTGGTATAAAGCGACGCGGATTGGTGCTGTTCCACCATTTTACCATTCTCCCATAAGAAGTTGGTGGTGCTTTCCTGCTGGTCCGACTTATCCAGTCGCTGATGAATGCTGCTATCCGGGTTATAGAAAAAATTACTGGTTACTCCATTGCTCCAGTCGATTTGTCGTAGCAGTTTTTCTTCAGCCTGAAATTCGTGGGGAACCGAATTCGGAGCCGGGTTTTCATCGCGTTTGCAGGAGATAGCCGGAAACAGTGCCACACCGGCCAGCACAAGGACAAGAAGGATAGGGCTTAGTTTTTTCATCGGGCTGTTGTTTTTGAGCTTGACAATGCAATCCCGGAGTTCCGATTGCATGTGTGCCTGAAATGTATTTTGTGTTGATTGAACGGGGAGAAATATTGCCTGAAAGGTCATCGCCACCGCCAACGTATCAAGAGTTCTGCACTTGTTTGCTTTGCAGCCCCTGTGCTCACCGGTGAGCTGATTGGTTTTGAGATGGAGGCTCCCAATTGGAATTGTTTCAATTGGTAACTCAGCTCGAGGCTGCCGGTAAAATAGCGCTGGTTGAGTTGCTGCCAAATGGCCTGCTCTTTATTGGCGCTGAAAAGCGAATCTCCCAGTGATTTGTTATTCCAGATTTGGGTTTCCTGTTGCAGGAACAATGCTTTTCGTTGTTTGTTCCAGCCAATTCCAACTCCGGCCGTCCAGTTTCTGGCAAAATTGTACTGATACTGTATACCCAGCTGCAAACTGCGGCTATTGATCAGTCTGGTTTCTTTCAACCTGGCAAGGGTATCGGTGGGCGATTGCTGGATGATACTGGTGTCGATCAGGGCTTTCCCGGCCTGGTAATTTTGCCAGGGATTGATATGGATACGTAAACGCTGATTCGGTGCGAGTTCATAACCGATCCAGGGACGTGGCACTAAGGGCTGATAAAGCGCAGTATTTCCTCTGCTATTGCGCAGATAATAATCGGTGCCCTGTAAAGGAAGCGTCAGACCAAAATCGAGTCCGAACTGGAAACCCTTATGATGCCTTGCTCTTCGGGAGGCGGAAATCAGTCCGGGCGAAACCATGCTTGCATCCGGGGCATCGAATCCTTCATAGATTCCGGCGATTTTCTTCATCTCCAGTAGTCGGGGTGTGGATAGTTGGATTGCTTTTTCCAAAGTTTCGGTTTCATCGGGCTGTGAACGTTTTATCCCTTCAGCTACCAATGACGATTTCCCTTTTTTGTGTTTCGTGGAATTTGCTGGGCCCTGAGTTTGAGCCCGGGATTTTTCCCATCGGCCTTCTTTGTTGTTTCTCGTGGTTGTTTCAGAGTTTTCTGATTTATGAATTTCTGAATTTGATACCATCTTTTTTTCACCTTGTTCCACTGTTTCCATAATGGGCATTGTGCCTTGGATAATTGCTGATTTCGGATCGGGTTGGTTTGTAGCCTCCGTATCTGTGGTTCCCTGCTTTATAATTTCTAAGATGGAAATATCGGGGTTTGCGATCTCCGATGGTGATGATGCCGCGTTAGTGATAGCCCTTGTCTTTATTGGTGCGTCGATATGCTGCCTTAGCATGAGTACCCATCCGATCAGTCCAATCAGTCCGGCTGCGGCTACAGATCGTGTTGCAAATCTTCCGTACCGGCCAATGCCTTTCGGGTTGCCGGGATTTCTTTTCGCGGCCAACGGTTCCGTTGTTTGTGCATCTAATTGACGCCTCATGGCTTCCCATGCCTGGTCAACAGGAATCAGCAGATCAGGAAATTTCTCATCCTCATTCATAGCATTATGTAGAATTGGATCATGCACTTTTTTCAATTCTGATTTGTTCGTCAAAAATGTTTTTCAATCGGCGCCGGCATTCGTTCAATTGCCATTTTACGGTGCCTTGTTTCATCCCGGTTGTTTGGGAAATATCCCGGATGGAACAGCCATCGAGATAGAACATGCTGCATACCAGCCGGGTTGCCTCAGGTAACTTGTCGAGATAAAAGAATATATCCTTCCACTCCAGCTGACGGAAAGGATTGATCTGCAAATCATCCATCGACTCTTCATCCAGTTCCTGATAACTGAAGGCATTGATTTTGCGTGCGGATGCCAGGGCTGCGTTCCGCACGATGGTATAGATCCAGTTAAACAGAATCCCGCGGGTGGGATCAAACTGGTCGATATGGTTGAATACATTTAACATGCCATTGTTCAGCGCGGTGACACATTCATGCGGATCTCTTAGATACCGGCGGCATAAAGCAAAAAGTGCCGGGTAAAACTGGCGATACAATTTTTCCTGGCAACGGCGGTCTTTTCGTTTACAACCCTCCAATATGGCATTCAGGTCATCCATCATAAACATGACCGCGCAACAGAGTGCTGCGCGGTCGGGAACTTGTATGATTAGTCAAAAATCAGCGGTGAGATGTTGATATCGTTGCCTGAAGGCCAGGTGATGGCAATTGTATTTCCATTGCGTTCGATGCTGCCTGTATAGGTTTGAGACAGAAGTTTGATTTCGAAGGAATGTGTTCCCTCTGCAATCGGGTAGAAGGATGCAAATCCAATGGCCTGTGCTTCCCCGCCGAGGCATTGATTTCCTCCGGGGATGCTCACTTCACCCACTTCGAAGCGGAACCCGGTTGCGGTTTCAACCTTGCTTACGGGCAGCAGGCTGTTCAGGCAATCGTATTTTTCTGTGGTGGAGAAACGCAGCACCAGTCCACTGCCTGCGAGTGAATCAACGCGATAGGCTGAAATCTCCAGGCGGTCGTTTTCCTTCCACTCGGTGCTACCGGCATATCCGGCCGGTGCTTCGAACAGATTGCCGCTTACCGTTACAGTAGATGTTTGGGCCAGGTTTCCGTTTCTGCCCCGAACAATGTACTCACCGGGGTGCGTGAAGATCAGCGTTGCTGTTTGTCCGTTACTGCGTACCAGCGCGTTTTCAGCCGGACTTACAAACCAGTAGGTGGAGTCTTCCGTAGGCGCTCCGCTTAGCGTGGCGCTCACGGGTTCACCAATGGCAATGGATTCGGATTTGGTTAATTCAAGATTGGCGGTTTTAGTGTCCACATTTTTCTGGCAGGCTGCAAAAGCCAGCGTTACGGCCATTAAGATGCCGGGAATCAGGTTTTGTTTCATGGTATCAATTTGATTGTTCTATTGAGATATAGTCCCGCGCGGCCGCAGCAGGTTGGGAATTCGCGGAATTTTTTCCGGGCCTGATAAGATGAGCGGTAGCAGATAGGCAAAAAGCGTTAATTTGAACCGCTTTTAATTTTTTAATAAAGTCTATTTGATATGAAAAAAATTGTCCAGTATGCAACTGTGGTGGCATTTTCGCTCACTGCCGGACTGACTGCCCTGGCACAGGACCATGTGTCGGTGAAATCAGCTGCTCCCCAGATCGAGGGAAGATGGGATATGACGGTGATTGAAAATGGTGTGCCCAAGCCATCCTGGTTGGAAATTGTTCACTCCGGACATAAGCGCCTTGTGGGACATTTTGTAGGCATGGGTGGAAGTGCCCGTCCGATTTCACAGGTGTTTTTCAAAGATGGTAAAATGAGTTTCACCATACCTCCGCAATGGGAGGCCGAAGACAATGATCAGAAATTTGAAGCTACCCTCGAAGGCGACAAACTGGTAGGTACCATGGTGGAAGCTAACGGCAAGGTATGGCCCTTCACTGCTGTGAAAGCGCCTGCTCTGCGTCCGACCAAGGCTCCGGTTTGGGGTAAACCCATCCAGCTCTTCAATGGCAAAAACCTAGATGGCTGGGTTCCCCTGGGTGAAAACAACCAGTGGGTGGTGGAGAACGGCGTGCTGAAAAGTCCCCGCTCCGGCGTAAACATCGCCACCAAACAGAAGTTCAAAGATTTTAAGCTCAAGCTCGAGTTCCGCTGTCCTCCGGGTAGTAACAGCGGCGTATACCTGCGTGGCCGTTACGAAGTGCAAATCCAGGACAGCTACGGCATGGAGCCCGCCAAGGACCTGCTGGGCGCTGTATACGGATTCATCGCTCCGGTGGAGATGGCTGCCAAGCCCGCCGGCGAATGGCAGACTTATGAAATCACCCTGGTTGGACGCTATATCACCGTATTCCTCAACGGAAAGCAAATCATCTACTATCAGGAAATTCCCGGCATCACCGGTGGTGCGCTGGATAGCAATGAAGGTGAACCCGGACCCATCTATTTCCAGGGCGATCACGGTCCGATCGAATTCCGCAATATCACGATCACTCCCGCACTCTGAGGCGCGAGTACCCGAAAAGATTAATTTGATCGGATAAAAAAGCCAGGCAGTATTTCTGTCTGGCTTTTAATTTGCAGTTCTCCCAAATCAGTCATTGGCACTTTAATAACTCATCTCGTCGAGTTTTACCTTTCCTTTAAATGTCCAGAATACAAAGCTGGTATAAATCGCCACCAGAGGAGTTCCAATTAACGCGATGGTCAGCAAAATCCGCATGGTTTTCTCCGAAGATGCTGCATTCTGCACGGTGATACTGTAATCCGGATTATTGCTCGCATACAGCAGATTCGGAAACACTTCCAACGCTACGGCCACCAGCAAGGATGCAATTGTGATGGAGGAAAAAATAAACGCCAAACGGTAATTGCCCTTCTTAAGTTGGCGCGGAATGCTGGCAATGGCCAGCAGCATGATAACCGGGAAAATAAAATATTGCGGATGGCTGCGGATCCGGTCGCTCAAATGCGGCACGTAAAGCAGGGTATAAAGGGTTGTCAGCGCAAATGCCACGAGGAAGAAAATCGTACTGTTCTTAGCCAGCACGGTCAGTTTCACGTAAAGGCGGTTCTCGGTTTTCATGGCAAGATAAATCGCGCCATGCATCATGAACAGAGCCAGGGTGGTGATTCCGACCAATATGGAGAACATGTTGAAGAAAGTACCCAAACTACCAATAAATTCCTGCTCCTCGTTCAATGGCAGGCCCATGGCCACATTCCCGAGCATGAGTCCCAGCGAAATCGTCACCACCACACAGGCGAAACTGTACACAAAATCCCAGGTGAGGCGCCAGATTTTTCCCGGCTCCTTACTGCGAAACTCGATGGCCACCGCCCGCCAGATCAATCCGATCAGAAAAATCATTACGGGCAGATAAAAGGCCGAGAACACCGCTGCATATGCAACGGGGAAACCGGCAAAGAGGGCGCCACCGGCAATCACCAGCCAGACTTCATTTCCATCCCAAACCGGACCTATGGCATTGAGTGCGATACGCCGGCTTTCTTCCTTCTTAAGGAAAAGATGCAGGGCGCCTGCGCCGAGATCGAACCCGTCGAGAATGGCATATCCGGTGATCACTCCACCGAAAACCAGGAACCACCAGGTGCTATAATCAATTCCGAGGAACATTGTCAGTTGAATTTATTAGTGGATAAGGATCATACTCAATTCATAAGCGGATTCTCGCGCATGCTTTTGGCCTCCAGTTCTTTTTCGTCTATAGGTGTCTGTGATTCGGGACCATGTTTTATCTTCTTGTTCAACAAATACAAAAACAGCACAAATAACATTGCATATACGATGGTGAACAGGATCATGGAAATCAGCACCTGTTCTGCTTTTACAGATTTTGACAGGGCATCGGATGTTCGCAGCAGATTGTATACCACCCAGGGCTGGCGGCCCATTTCCGCAGCAAACCATCCCGCCTGGTTGGCGATCTGAGGTAACAGTACCGACCAAACGAAAATGCCCATCAGCCATTTTTTGTCGAAGAGATTCCCTTTCCACCAACACCAGCAGGCATAGAGGGTGAGCGCAATCAGCAGCATCCCGATCGCCACCATCAGGTGGTAAAACTGGAAGACAGCATTCACCTGCGAGGGACGGTCCTCGGGGCGGAAAGCATTTAATCCCGTTACCGGTTTTTTGAAATCCTGGTGAATCAGGAAACTCAGTCCACCCGGAATCTTGATTCCACTGGTGGTTTGGGTGTTGTCATTCACCCAGCCCAGGAGAAACATATCGGCCACGGCGCTGCTATCATAATGTCCTTCCATTGCGGCCAGTTTGGCGGGTTGGTTACGGGCTACCCCATCGGCACTGGCATGACCGGCAAGCAGCTGCCCCAGTGAAAACAGGGTGGCTACGGCCAACGCAATCCTGAATCCTCTTTTCGCCATATCGAGATGCAGGTTTTTGCGGATATACCATGCATGAACACTCAATACGAGAAAGGCACCCGACAGAAAAGCGCCAATCCAAACGTGGATCAGGCGCTCGACACTGGAAGGATTAAACACCATTTCCCAGAAATCGGTGATCTCGGCCCGGGCATGAAGACCTTGGCCCACGATATGAAATCCCGCCGGCGTCTGCTGCCAGCTATTGGCCACCACAATCCAG
Source organism: Flavihumibacter sp. (assembly GCA_036562745.1). Classification (GTDB taxonomy): domain Bacteria; phylum Bacteroidota; class Bacteroidia; order Chitinophagales; family Chitinophagaceae; genus Flavihumibacter. Next base: position 2,635 of record DATCJQ010000317.1, on the reverse strand, counting down.
ACGGCGCTGAACATGGAACCCAGAAATACCATGATGGTGGAGAAAAAATGCACGCGCGAACTCACACGATGCCATCCGAATAAGAGGATACCAAGAAAGCCACTTTCGAGTGCAAAGGCGAAAATCCCCTCGGCCGCAAGGGCGCTTCCGAAAATATCGCCCACGTATTTTGAATAGGTGGCCCAGTTGGTACCAAACTCAAATTCCATGATGATACCGGTGGCCACACCCAGACCGAATATCAGCGCAAATATGCGGATCCAGAAACGGGTCATGTTCTCATACACTTTCAGTCCCGTTTTCAGGTATAAACCCTCCATGATCACGAGCAGCAATCCAAGCCCGATGCTCAATGGCGGATAGATATAATGAAAGGAAACGGTGAAAGCGAATTGTATGCGGGAAAGTAATTCGACATCCATTCGATATGAATAAGCTTTCTAAAGATACGCCGGCAATCCCGCCAGAGGGCAAACAATTTAGTTATATTAGCTGTATGAATCGATTACTCCTCCTCTCCCTGGTATTGTTTGCCTGCAATTCACCGGTTCCCGCAACTGAAAAGGAATCCGCCGATATCGGAACGGTTGAAGAAAAGCAGGACACGCTGCGTACGGGCGCTGATCAAACCGAAGCCTATTTACCCTACCTGCAGGGGAAACGCGTAGGCGTGGTGGCAAATCCCACTTCTGTTATCGGTAAAACGCATCTGGTGGACAGCCTGCTTAAACAGGGTGTGAAAATTGTGAAGGCCTTTGGTCCCGAACATGGCTTCCGGGGGAAGGCCAGCGCGGGTGCAAAAGTGAAGGACGAAGTGGATCGGGCAACCGGATTGCCCATCATTTCCCTCTACGGAAGCAAGCGTAAGCCCTCGGCTTCCGATCTGGCGGATGTAGATATCATGATCTTCGATATTCAGGATGTGGGTTGCCGTTTCTACACCTATATTAATGTGCTGCGCGATGTAATGGAAGCCTGCGCAGAGAACAATAAGGAACTCATGATTCTCGACCGGCCCAATCCGAACGGGTATCTGATCGATGGACCCATTCTCGATATGAAATTCAAATCGGGTATCGGACAGTTTCCCATTCCCATTGCGCACGGCATGACCATTGGTGAATTTGCACAGATGATCAATGGAGAAAAATGGTTGCCCAATGGGTTGAACTGCAAACTGAAAATCATAAAGATGAAAGGATATCACCACGATATGGAATATATCCTTCCGGTGCCGCCCTCTCCGAACCTGAACACGCAGAAGAGTATCGAGCTTTATCCCTCGATCTGTTTATTTGAGGGAACCATCATCAGCCAGGGACGTGGTACCCGCACCCCTTTCACCAAATTGGGTGCGCCTGCTTTGAAGGGCAAATATTCCTGGTCCTTTAAGCCCGAGAGTATTCCCGGTATGGCCGAAACACCCCTGCATATGAATCAGGAATGTTACGGTATTAATCTGATGGACTATGATATGAGTGCGCTGCGCAAATCGCGCCGTATTAATATCGGCTGGATGATCGAATTGTATAATGCTTATCCCTATAAGGATAAGTTTTTCGATCGCAGTCAGAGCAACCAGATGGGTGATATCAATAAGCTTGCCGGTACCGATAAATTTCAGGAGCAGATCAAGGCCGGTATGAGCGAAGAAGAAATCCGCGCCACCTGGGAACCGGGACTTTCCGAGTACAAAAAAATGCGCGAAAAGTATTTGCTGTATCAATAGCCTGCCAATTCAATGACCGGGCCTACGCAAGGGAAGTGCTGAATCCGACAAAACGGATGCAGCACTTTTTTATTTACTCTGAAGATTTAGGACGGGTTAGCAGGTACACGCCGCAGATCGTGCTTGCAAGCGCCAGCCAGCTCAGCCAGCTGATGGTTTCATTCAGGAAAATGGCACCTACCAGTAAGGCGATAAACGGATTGATATAAGTGTAGAGCGACACAATGGACACAGGCAGATGCTTCAGCGCATACAGATAACAGTTATAGGCCAGTATGCTTCCGATAAATGTCAGGTATAGCAGCGCATAGAATCCTGCCCTGGTAAAACTGGGAATAGTTTCATATCCATCGATGAAAGGACTCAATATCAGTAGTAGGATGCCACCGCTGCTGAGCTGCAAAGCCGCATTGGTAAACGCATCGGTGCTGCTCTTCCTTTTTTTGATGATCAGGCTTCCGCTGGCCCAGGCCACTACGGCAATAAAACACAAAACAATTCCAAATGTATAGCCGGGTATACTGAAATCGCTGAGGTTATCGCGGAATATCAGCGCAATCCCTGCAAAACCGAACACTAATCCCCCGATAACAGCAAGTGATGGGCGTTTGGATTCAGACCCGGTGGCGAAATTGATCAGCACCACATATACCGGCATCAGCGACACGATGAGGGCGGCCAGTCCGCTGGGGATATATCTTTCACTCCATCCCACAAAACCATTGCCAATGGTTACAAGCAGAATGCCCGGAAGCAGTTGCGGAATTATTTCCTTTTTCGTTAAGCGCGGGAGTTTTCCCGAGAAAAACAGAATTGCAAGAAGAATGATTCCGGCGGCTGCATTCCTTATTCCGGAGAACAAAATTGGCGGATAATTTTCCACGCCGATCCGAAGGGCCATATAAG
>DATCJQ010000306.1:0-3541 GCA_036562745.1 Flavihumibacter sp. | reverse complement strand
ACAGCCGCTCAGATTCGTTGGGCAGCCGACGGAAAAGGCTATTACAGGGTAGAGGAAAACAGTATTCGTTTCAGATCCCTTCCCGATGGTAAGGATTCAGTAATGCTCTCCTCTGCTCAGCTGGTCCCGCCTGGTGCAACGAATCCCATTGAAATCCGTGAATGGACTTTCTCGGAAGGTGGTGATATGATCCTGCTCTTTACCAATGCAAAGAGAGTATGGCGATATGAAACCCGCGGCGACTATTATATTTTTCATCGGAATACCGGCCGGTTGCAGAAAACCGGAAAAGGACTGCCCGAAGCATCACAGATGTTTGCCAAGATATCTCCCGACGGGAAGCTGCTGGCATACGTAAGCAACTACAATATTTATGTGGAAGATATTGCCACCGGCGATGTCAAAGCGCTTACCACCGATGGCAACCGCAAACGAATCAACGGCACTTTCGACTGGGCTTATGAGGAAGAGTTCTTTTGTCGCGACGGATTTCGCTGGAGTCCGGATAGCAAAAAGATTGCATTCTGGCAAATCAATGCCGGAGTAACGCGTGAATATCTCATGCTGAATACCATCGACTCTATTTATCCTTCCGTGATTCCGGTGGAGTATCCTGTTGCAGGTGAAAAGCCCTCGACATTCAGAATCGGCGTAATTGAACTGCAGTCGGGCAATACTACCTGGATGAAAATTCCGGATGATCCCGTGCTGGGAAGTTACGTGCCGCGCATGGAGTGGGCTGCCAATTCGAGCGAAGTGATCCTGCAGCATCTGGATCGCAAGCAACAGGTGTCGACAATTTACCTGGCTTCTGCTGACCGCGGAGATGCGCGGGTGATATTCGAGGAACGCGACAGTGCCTGGATCGATATCCTTCCTTCGTGGGATCAGGATTATGCCAATGGGGGATGGGACTGGATCAGGAAAGGGGCTGGCTTTCTCTGGGCTTCGGAAAAAGGAGGATGGCGTCAGATTTATTATATCAGTCGCGATGGCAAAACCGTTCAACGCATCACCAACGGCGATTTTGATGTGATGGATATTGCCGCCGTGGATGAGAAGGGGAATTATCTCTATTATATGGCCAGTCCGGAGAATGCGACTCAGCGATATCTCTATCGCTCGCGACTCGACGGAAAGGGACAGGCAGAGCGCCTGACACCTGCTGATCAGCCCGGCACCCATTATTATGATTTGTCACCCGGTGCCCTCTATGCTCAGCACCAGTTTTCGAATTATTATACGCCCCCTGTATCGGAAATGATTCAGCTGAAAAATCATCAGCCGGTTGCGGGTAGTGCTTCGGTAGCGGAAGCCTTGCGTAAAGCCGACAAAACACAGGTGCCGGTATCTTTCTTTACAGTGAAGACGGCCGACGGAGTGGAAATGGACGGCTGGATGGCCAAACCCTCCAACTTCGATTCCACGAAAAAATATCCGGTGGTATTTTATGTGTATACGGAGCCCTGGGGACAAACTGCCAGGGATTCCTATGGTGCAGGATATAACGGACTTTACAAAGGCAATATGCTGGAGGACGGTTATATCTATATCAGCATGGACAATCGCGGTACGCCGGTGCCCAAGGGACGTGCCTGGAGAAAATCGGTGTATCGCAAGATCGGGGTGGTGAATATCCGCGACCAGGCCATGGCTGCGCGTGAAATCCTGAAATGGAAGTTTGTTGATCCCGAGCGGGTGGCCGTATGGGGATGGAGCGGTGGTGGATCGGCCACGCTGAACCTGCTGTTCCAGTATCCGGATATTTACAAAACCGGAGTTGCCGTTGCCGCAGTGGGCAATCAGTTCACCTACGATAATATCTATCAGGAGCGATATATGGGACTGCCGCAGGAAAACGCGGAGGACTATATTAACGGGTCGCCCATCACACATGCGAAAAATCTGCAGGGAAACCTCCTGTATATCCATGGTACCGGCGACGATAATGTGCATTACAATAATGCCGAGATGCTGATCAACGAGCTGGTGAAATACAATCGCCAGTTTCAGCTCATGACCTATCCCAACCGTTCGCATGGGATGTCGGAGGGGGAAGGCACTTTCGAACACCTGACCCAGTTGTACACCAATTTCCTGCGTACCTATTGTCCGCCGGGAGGAAAATAAGGTTAGTGTTGAATGAAAAAGAGCCTGACCAGTTTCCTGCGTCCCCTTTTGCCACTGGTGATCAGTCTGTTGACTTTTTCACTGATACGGTGGCTGTTTTATCGTATGCATTATTGGGGAGAGACGGTAACTGCAGGCGATCTTGCACTGCTGTTGTACTGGGGCTTCCGGGTAGATCTCGCGATCATACTGCTGCTGAGTATTCCCTATCTCCTGTATTGGCTGACAGCGGGATTGTTTTTTCCGCGGTTCTGGTCGCCCCTGATGGCTGCATTGCTTTTCCTGTGCGGACAGTTGCCCGCACTGCTCGTCAATTGGTTTGATCTGGGGTATTTCCGGCATTCGAGAAGAAGATCGGGTACGGAAATACTGGAGCTGGTTCAACCCGCACTCGAATTCATTCCGGGCATATTCAGGATGTATTGGTGGCTGATACTGGGAGGCGTACTACTCTTGCTGCTGTTCAGCCGGGCCATCTGCCGGTTGTTGAAGACAGATGGAGTATCGCGTTGGGGAGCACTCGCATGGGTGCTGGTTGGCGCTGTGGTGATGGTTTGGAATCGGGGTGCATTAATTCCGACCAAGCCGCTGGTGAACGTGCGTCCGGTTTTACTACCCATCGTACAAAACAGTATGAGCACGCTGTTGTACTCCTGGCAACGGGGTAACCAATATCTCGCACGACCGGAATGGGTGAAAGATGAAGTACCCGAACTGTATGCGGAACTAAAAAAAGAATACCAAAACGGGCGCCCGATGCATAAGCAGAATGTGGTGATAATTATTCTGGAAAGTTTTATCGCCGAAGTGCTGAGGGAAGGAAGTGTTCACAAAGCAGAGACACCCTTTCTCGACAGCCTGCTGAATCATAGTATCCTGTTCAGCAGGGCAGTCAGTAATTCGTTCCAGTCGAACCAGGGGATGGTTTCCATTATGGGAGGCTTCCCCTCGCCGCCTTATGCGCCCTTTTTTAATACGCCTTATAGCAGCAACCGGTTTCGGGGTATCGGACAATTATTGAAGGAAGAAGGGTATTCCTCTTTTTTTGCCCTTGGTGCGGGGGCGGATCATTTCGGGTTCAATCGTTTCATGAATTATATCGGCATAGACAATATCATCACCAAGGAGGATTATGGCAGGCCGGAACATGAAGACGGGAACTGGGGGGTGTTTGATCATTATTTCCTGCCCTGGGTGACAGCCCGCATAGAAACCTACGGACAACCATTTTTGGGAGTGATGTATAATATGAGTTCCCATCCGCCTTATATAGTACCGGAAAGCTGGTCGGGGCCCGGGAGTGATCATCCGGAGGAATACCAGCGTTCGATCAGTTATGTCGATTATGCGTTGAAGCAAAGTTTTGAAGTGGCGCGGCAATCGTCCTGGTTCGATTCAACCTATTTTGTGT
>DATCJQ010000304.1:0-6391 GCA_036562745.1 Flavihumibacter sp. | reverse complement strand
CCGTGATCCTGGGTATCGAACCGCCGGATCGTTTTCCGCTGGTATTCTATCGCGACAACTGTGCTGATGTGCAGGTTTCGATCGACCATGTTGCGGCCGCCAATGTTGCGCAGTATAAAGTGGTGCAGGTTTCGGGCAATGCCATGAGTAAGGAGCCGAGTCGCAGTGCCATTTTTTATGCGGTGGAACAAAGTTATGAGCAGGATGTGCCGGTGATTCTCGATATCGATTTCAGGGCCGACCAGTGGTCCGATATCCGTTCCTTCGGATTGATGGTGCGTGCTATTCTCCCCAAGGTTACCGTGGCTATCGGCACCGAGGAAGAAGTGCTGGCTGCCACCTTGCAGGACAGCTCGGCAGTTACCATAGAACATCAACAAATTTCTGCTCCCAAAGTAACCGGTGACCTCGATGCAGCCATCGCAAAAATTCTGAAAGCCGGCGTGAAAGTGCTGGTGGTGAAAAAAGGTTCGAAAGGGGTTACGATTTATCGCGCCGGGCAGGCAGCTCAGGATGTATCGGGATTCCCCGTGGAAGTGCTGAATGTACTTGGCGCGGGCGATGCATTTGCGAGCGGATTCATATACGGATTTGTTCAGGGCTGGAGCATTCCCAAAGCCTGCCAGCTGGGAAATGCCTGCGGAGCCCTGGTGGTGCAACGTCCGGGTTGCGCCAATGATATGCCCACCCTTCAGGAAGTGCTCGCTCTGGTAGAGGAGAGAGGCGGATTTACCGAACAATAAAAATCATCGATACTATGCCACAGAATACTAAAAGACTAACGACTGCACAGGCCACCATTTTATTTCTGATGAATCAGTATGTGGAGAGAGATGGAAAGGAACAACCTTTCTTCGCGGGATGTTTCGGCATTTTCGGACACGGCAATGTGGCGGGCATCGGACAGGCCCTGCTTCAATATCCCGAGTTCACCTATTATCAGTGCCGCAATGAGCAGGCCATGGTGCATACCGCCATCGGTTATGCGAGAATGAAAAACAGACTGGGCACATTTGTGTGTACCACCTCTATCGGTCCGGGTGCCACCAATATGCTTACCGGTGCTGCAACGGCCACCATTAACCGAATTCCGGTGCTGCTTTTGCCGGGAGATATCTTTGCCCGCCGCGATGTTGCCCCTGTGTTGCAGCAGCTGGAGTGCAGTTCCAGTCAGGATGTTTCCGTAAACGACTGTTTCAAACCCGTATCAAAATATTGGGATCGTATCAATCGTCCCGAGCAACTGCTTTCCTCCCTGCCCGAAGCCATGCGTGTGCTGACTTCCCCGGCCGAAACGGGCGCAGTTACCATTTGCCTGCCGCAGGATGTACAGGCAGAAGCCTATGATTTCCCGGTTTCCTTCTTCCGCAAAAGAGTGTGGACAGTGCAGCGTAACCGTCCCGATGCCCGGGCCCTGGCCAATGCGGTGAAGCTGATCAAAAATGCCCGCAAACCCGTGATCATTGCAGGCGGGGGCGTGCTCTATAGTGAAGCAAGCAGGGAGCTGACAGAATTTATCGATAAGACAGGCATTCCCGTAATGGAAACCTTTGCCGGCAAGGGATCCGTGCATTATGCACATCCGCTGAACCTCGGTGCAGCCGGAGTAACCGGTACTCCCGGTGCCATTCAGGCGGCTGCTGAAGCTGATCTCGTGATTGGTGTGGGCACCCGGTACAGCGATTTTACCACCATTTCCGAATCCGCTTTCCAGGCATCTTCCGTACAGTTTATCAATATCAACGTAACCGAGTTTGATGCGTTCAAGCACTCGGCACTGCCTCTGGTGGGTGATGCCAAAGTGGTGCTGCAGGAACTCACGGCTTCGCTGAAGCGATATAAAGTGCCCGATAGCTGGCGTAAAAAACAGGAACGTGCTGCACGGCAATGGGATCGGATCGTGCAATCTGTTTACAATCACAAACACCCCGTGCCCATCAGTCAGGGTGAGGTGATCGGTGTGGTGAACAGTTTGTCTGCCGATAAGGACATTCTGGTTTGTGCGGCCGGAAGTTTGCCTGGTGATCTGCATAAGCTCTGGCGTACCCGCAATCCGAAGGGATTCCATCTCGAGTACGGTAACTCATGTATGGGTTATGAAATCGCGGGTGGCCTGGGTGTGAAGATGGCTGATCCCTCCCGGGAAGTTTATGTGATGGTGGGTGATGGAAGTTACCTGATGATGAGCCAGGAAATTATTACGGCGGTGCAGGAAAGACAGAAGCTAATTATCGTGCTGCTTAACAATAATGGCTATGCGAGCATAGGCGGATTGTCTGAATCACTCGGCACCAAAGGCTTCGGTACACGCTATGAATACCGGAACCCCAAAACCGGTCAGTTGGATGGCGGTATTCTGCCCGTGGATCTCGCGGCGAATGCAGCCTCCATGGGGGCAACCGTTATCAAAGCCTCCACTCGCGAGGAATTGAAAGAAGCGTTGACACAGGCTCGCAAAAACAGGAATACTACCGTGGTGTACATCGAAACCGATCGCGAACACAGAGTGGGCGGTTATGCATGGTGGGAAGTGCCTGTTGCAGAAGTATCCTCTCATAAACTGGTGAAGGAAGCATACGAAAGACTGCAGAAAAACAAGGCTAAACAACGGAATTATTAATGTGTCTCAACGATAATAAGCAAGAAGAATTATAAACCACTATTAACTGCCATAACTCTAACGAATGAATTCTGCCATACTGACGTTTGCTTTATTTACCCTGTTTGTGGGAGTCTACTGCTGGTATAAAATGCGGCGCGAGAAATTTGAATCGGCCTCCAGTTATTTTCTGGGTGGTCGTTCACTGGGTGCCTGGCTCATCGCCATTTCCATGCTGCTCACCAATATTTCCACCGAACACCTGGTGGGGGTGAACGGCTCATCCTACAAGAATGGCTTCATCGTGATGGCCTGGGAAGTAACCAGTGCCATTGCGCTGGTGATCGGTGCGGTTTATTTTATACCGAGGTATCTGAAAATGGGACTGACCACCATTCCGCAGTATCTCGAACTGCGGTTTGATAAGTCCACCCATACCATCGTGAACCTGCTGTTGATTCTCTCCTTTATCATCACCCTCTTGCCGGTGGTATTGTACACGGGTGCGTTGAATTTTGAAACACTGTTTGATATCTCAGACCGTTTCGGTATCAGTAAATCAGAATCTATCGGTTGGCTGATCGTGATTACAGGAATACTCGGCTCAGTGTACGCCATCTTCGGCGGACTCAAAGCCATCGCATATTCCGATATGATCTACGGAATTGGCCTGTTTATCGGTGGTCTTTTGGTGCCTTTTTTCGCGCTCTATGATATTGGTAATGCCGATCTCGGAGAAGGTTTGAAAAAAGTGTACGAACGCGCTCCGGAGAAATTCAATTCCATTGGCGGGTCCGATTCCGTTCTGCCCTTCGGAACCCTGTTCACGGGACTCGTGATTAACCAGATTTATTTCTGGTGTATGAACCAGGTAATCGTACAGCGTGCGCTGGGGGCCGCCAACCTGAAAGAAGCGCAGAAAGGTTTCCTGATTATGGGATTGTTCAAGATACTCATGCCCCTCATCATTGTATTGCCGGGGGTAATCGGGTTCTATTATTTCGGCGATTCGCTCTATGATCAGCAGGATACCATCTATCCCGAACTGGTGAAAAAAGTATTGCCGGTTGGACTGATCGGAATTTTTGCGGCCGTCGTAATGGGAACCGTTTTAAGTACCGTAAACGCGGTATTGAACAGTGCCGTAACCCTGTTCACACTGGGTGTGTATAAAAGACAGGTGAATCCCAATGCGGAAGAAAAGAAACTGGTTCGTATTGGTAAGATTGCATCCATCACACTCGCGATTTTTGCTATCTGCGTAGCTCCCCTGGTGGCAAAGGCGCCTGATGGACTCTATCAACTGCTGCAGGAACTGAATGGTATTTTCTTTATTCCGATTGCCTCTGTTCTGCTGGGCGGATTCTTTATCAAACAGATATCTGCTGCTGGTGCAAAGGTTGCGATCTTTACCGGTCTGGCTTTCTATCTGCTCACCACCTTTATTCTGAAAGTGGATATCCACTTCATTCACGTATGGGGTATTGAGTTTGTGCTGAACATACTGGTGATGCTGGTGGTTTCGAAATTCTATCCCAACAAAAATCCCTATGAACCGGTGCACACCGGCGAAGTGGATATCAAACCCTGGAAATATACCAAACCGGTGGCCGCATTTCTGGTGCTGGCAACCATCCTGGTTTACTATTTATTAAGCTAATTAAAAGGATAACATATGAGTACACTTCAAAATTATATCAATGGAAAATGGGTGTCCAGTCACTGTGCCGAAACCAAGGCAGTGATCAATCCGGCTACCCAGGAGGTGCTGGCGCAGGTTCCCTTTGGAGCAGCCACGGTGAAAGATGTGGAGGACGCAACCGCCGCCGCACAGCAGGCTTATCTCGGTTGGAAATCTGTATCGGTATTGAAACGGATTCAGCCGTTGTATAAACTGAAGCAACTGCTGGAAGAGAACCGCGATGAGATTGCCAAACTGATCACCATGGAATGTGGTAAGACACTGGCTGAATCTGTCGGGGAAATCCAGCGTGCCATAGAAAACGTGGAAGTAGCGGCAGCGGCGCCCATGCTTATGCAAAGCGAGTTTCTCGAAAACGTGGCCACCGGTATTGATGAGTTCATGATCCGTCAGCCCCTCGGTGTTACCGCCTGTATTGCGCCGTTCAATTTCCCCGCAATGATCAGCTTCTGGTTCCTGCCTTATGCGATTGCAACCGGAAACAGTATGATTATTAAACCCTCGGAGAAAGTTCCCCTCACCATGGTGAAGATTTTCGAACTGATCGATAAACTGGATTTGCCACCCGGACTCGTAAACATGGTACACGGCGGTAAAGAAACCGTGGATGCCCTCCTGGATCATCCGCTGGTGAAATCCATCAGCTTTGTGGGTAGTACCCCCGTTGCAAAATACATCTACGCACGTGGTACGGCCAATGGCAAACGGGTGCAGGCTCAGGGAGGTGCCAAGAACCCCGTGGTGGTACTGCCGGATGCTGACATTGATCTGACATCACAAATCATCACCGACAGCGTATTCGGATGCGCAGGACAACGTTGTCTGGCTGCATCCATCGTAATTACCGTGGATGATAACAAACAAATCAAGGAAGCGCTCTACGAATCGGCGAAAAAACGTACGGTGGGATATGGCCTGGACAGTTCGGTTGAAATGGGACCGGTAATTACACAGGAAAGCAAGAACCGGATCGAAACCCTGATTGGCAAAGGTATCGACGAAGGCGGCAAGCTGCTGCTCGATGGCCGCAACCAGCCGGTAAAAGGCTATGAGCAGGGTAACTTCGTTCGCCCGACTATCCTTGAGGGCCTGCCGGAGGATGGAGAGCTGATCAAAACCGAAATCTTCGGACCGGTGATGTCGCTCATGCACATGAAAACTGTGGATGATGCCATCGATTTCATCAACCGTGGTACTTACGGAAATATGGCCTGTTTGTTTACCACCAACGGTAACAGCGCGCGCAAATTCAGAAGCGAAGCCATGGCCGGTAATATCGGCATCAATATCGGTATTGCAGCTCCGATGGCGCAGTTCCCCTTTAGCGGATGGAAAGAAAGTTTCTTCGGCGACCTGCACGGACAGGGTAAACATGCCATTGAGTTCTTCACCCAAACCAAAGTGGTGGTGGAAAGATGGCCGAAGGAGTGGAGCCGCAAATTCTAAGATGGCCATATAAAAATAAATTTCGCATATATGACACAGGTAGTTAACCCTACAACAACCATAAAAATCGCCAATGCCCCCTGTAGCTGGGGGGTATTGGAATTTGATCTCGAGGGAGAAAAGCTGGGCTTCGAACAGGTGCTCGATGAAATGAAAGCCGCCGGTTATGCCGGTACGGAACTGGGCGACTGGGGATTCATGCCCACCGATCCGGAGCAGCTCCAACAGGAGATTGCAAAACGTCAATTCCAGTTGCTGGGTGCCTTCGTACCTGTTGCACTGATAAATGAGCAAGCCATTCCCGAAGGAATTGAGCGAGCCCTGAAAACAGCCGGACTCATGCACGATGCCGGATATAAAGATGCTTTCATCGTTTTGGCGGATGAAAACGGTTCGGTGCCCGAGCGGACCTTGCATGCGGGTCGCGTTCAGGAGGAACATCTGCTTAGGCCGGAAGAATATCTCCGTATTGCAAAGAACGCGGAGCAGGTTGCCCGCGCGGTCTATGATAAGTATGGTATGCGTACGGTATTTCATCACCATGGTGCGGGTTATGTTGAAACTCCCATGGAGATCGAATCGCTGCTGGCCAATACCGATCCGAAGGTACTCGGACTCTGTTTCGATACCGGCCACTATATGCT
>DATCJQ010000301.1:0-4862 GCA_036562745.1 Flavihumibacter sp. | reverse complement strand
GTGATAGGTGCACAACTCCAGCTGCTTTAAAACAGCACGGATACCGTCTTCGTTATGTGCCACATCCAGGATGATATCGGGTGATTCGTGAATAAGTTCCCAGCGGCCATGCAATCCCGTTAGCTCCTTCACATGGGAGAGAGCTTGTTGAACAATCGGATAGGGGAGCTTCCAGCCCTGGTTCTGCAATACCCATACGGCCTGCAACACAGAACGGATATTAAGGGTCTGATAATATCCCGGCAGGTCCAGCTCGTACTGATGCGCATCCTGTGCCGCCTTATGCTGTACCGTTATGCAAAGCCGGTGGTTTTGATGTCCCCAGTCCACAATTTCCTGTTCTTCCCCGGCAAAATAGATGGGTGCCCCAAGTTCACGGGCCCGGGCTTCAAACACCGGACGGGTTTTCGTATCCGTCTCACCAATGATGACCGGAATCCCCTGCTTGATAATACCAGCTTTTTCCGATGCAATGGTGGGAAGATCATTGCCCAGTATGGCCATATGATCCCAACCGATATTGGTGATGATGGAAAGTTCCGGACGGATAATATTGGTGCTGTCGAGACGGCCACCCAAACCGGTTTCAATCACAGCGATATCTACCTCTTCCTCGGCGAACCACTGAAATGCCAGGGCTACCGTGATCTCAAAAAATGAGGGTTCTATGGAATCAATCAGCGGGATATACTGTTGGGTCAGTTCAACTACCCTTTGTTCGGGAATCATCGCGCCGTTAATGCGAATCCGTTCCCGGAAATCTTTCAAATGGGGCGAAGTATATAAGCCGGTTTTGTATCCGGCTTTCTGCAGAATCGCCGCCAGCATATGACTGGTGGAACCCTTGCCATTGGTGCCGGCAATATGAATGGTTTTAAATTTCGTATGCGGATTACCGTTAGCCTGTTCCAGCGCGATGATATTATGCAGATCCTTTTTCAACGCACTGGCGCCCTGCCTGCTGAACATGGGCAGACGGGTGTACAGAAATTCAATAGTTTCGGCGTAATTCATTCAGGCAAAGCTAGTGCTTGCGGCACCTACTCTCAGCTAAACGGGCGCGATTAATTTTTCAAACGGAAATTAAAGGTGATGGTGCCGTTTTGTTCTTCCGCACCCGGATTGAATTTCAGCTGCATCGCTTTGCGGATCGCGATATTCTTCAGGGTACTATTGGATGTAGTGGAACCTCTGGGCTGGAATACGGCAGACACTACCTTACCAGCCGGATCCACTCTGATGTCCACGGCTACTTTCGCATTCTCATTGAACTCATCTTCAAAAGAAGGGAAGCTGGTAATTCTGCGTCCATCCAATCCCTTGGAAATGGATACACCTGATTTGCCGGTACCGCCATTGCCCTCGTAATTGGTGGAGTTAGGGTCACCGCCCGGTTTTCCCTGGTCGCCGGATCCCCCTGCAATACCCTGGTTGCCACCTTTTTTGTAACTGTCGGCTTCGTTTCCGCCTTCGCCGGTTCCGCTAACCCCCTTGAACACTGCCTTGGGTTTGGGAGGTGCGGGCGTAGGGTTCTCCACGGGTTTGGCTTCTGTCTTCACTGGTTTGGGCGCTTCTGTTTTTTCGGGAATCTTGGTGGCGTTGGGCTTCGGTTTGGCCGGTGGTTTCACAGCCGGAGCTTCTTCATCGCTGTCATCGGTATCCACATCTTTGGTATCATCTGCCGCTACCGCACTCGCTTTGGGAGGAGTGTAGTTCGCCGGCTGGGAGGGTGCCGGACTCGCGGGCGACATAGGTTGATCATCACCCAATCCCTCATCACTGTTACCCAGATTTACCTCAATCCCTTCATCCAGAGGCGGAGGAGGGGTAACCGGATTCGTCCACCGGATAAAAAACAGGACCACCAGCAGCAAAACCATGATCAACGCGGTATATCCGCCTGCCTTTATATTTTTTTGTACTTCAAATTCTGTATTCATAACCAGCGGCCTTTGCCTCATTTAATGGCTACTACAATTTTACGCTATTTCCCGGAGGCTGAAATCGCAATCCTGTTAAAGTTTACAAATGCGCAAAATCGAGCTCGTAATTCCCTTTGATCCGCTCGATAGGCGGATTGTAATAGCCAAATTTCAGGTTCGGAAACTCTTCGCGGATCAGTTCCATCAACTGCTTCACACCCAGGCATTCGCCGGTATCCGTTACCCCGATTTTTCCGAGATACCAGTCGGGATCGATATTGAAATTCCTCCACTGAATCATGCAGAGATCCGTATCGATAATCAACTGCCGGAGCGCTTCATACTCCGCAATGCTGTCGGTCATGCCGGGGAAAACGAAATAGTTGATAGAAGTCCAGCCACCGTAACTGCGCACGATTTTCAGACTCTCGATAATGTCATTAAAGTCGTAGTTATTAGGACGATAATAAGGCATGTAGATTTCCCGTCTCGCACTGTTCGTAGATACGCGGATACTGTTCAAGCCCGCTTCACACAAGGCTTTCACGGCCTGCGGACGCGATCCGTTTGTATTGATATTGATGCTGCCTTTCTGCGTGTGTTTTCTGATCTCTTTGATGGCATCGCGCAGCGTATCCCAAACCAGCAGTGGCTCGCCCTCACATCCCTGTCCGAAACTGATAATCGGGTAGGGGGCTGTTTCCAGATGCGGCACGGTATATTCCACGATTTCCTCCGGAGTGGGACGAAAAGTCAGCCGGTCCTGCGTTGATACAATTTCCTCCTCATCGGGCTGCAGAGAGATACATCCCACGCAGTTCGCGTTACAGGCGGGTGATGCCGGCACCGGACATTCCCATCTTCCCATAAAGTAGTTACGGGCAGCGGGGCAGTGATAGGTATTGCAGCAATTCTCGGCCAGGTGTTGCACCAGGCGATTATGCGGAAAAGACTTCGTGAGGGTAGCGACACCGGATTGAATAATTTCATCGTCATAACCGCGGCATTCCTGGCGGATATCCGCTTCAATGCGCACGGCGGGCACCACGAAACGTCCATCCACCCAGCCGGCAGCCGTATAGCAGAACAGGGGAAGGGTGGGGGCATCGGGAGCGGTTTCATATGCTGCCAGAAACAGTCCGGTATGGGCCGGGGGAATAAAGGCAGCCACTGCCCAGCCCTTTTCACAGAGACGCATTTCACCGGTCACCACATCTATGCCGATGCCTCTTCTGCCGGGTAATTCATATAAGTTTCCGCCATCGGGAAGATCGATCCAGTCCTCATCGGGCACGGGGTACACATCCCAGCCGCTGCGACCGGTTGCATAGAGGGTTTCATCTTCGAAAATATTTCCTTTGCCGTCAGAATAAAGGAGAAAGGGAGTAGTTGCCATCCCGCAAAGATAAACAGAAGCGGGGGATTTATTCCTGTCCGAGGCGACGGCGGCAATACTGGTTAAACTCGTCTTCGTCGCAATCCTCGTCATCGTCGTCGACGGTTTCGCGCTGGAAGAGTTTGTTATTGTTGAAATCGAGGGTCAGCAGGTTGTCGCGCAGCACAATATTGCTGAATTCGCTCCACTCATATCTTTTTCGCGGAAGGGTATTGAACACGATTTCTTCGTCGGAGAACCCGATTTCGAGGTCTTTTTTGGATTGAGGCTCCACCAATCCCATGATTACGAGCAGAATACTCAGCCAGGGGAAAAAGGGCATGCCGGTCCACACCAGTCCGGTTATGATCAGCACATAATTAAAGCGAACCCGTTTTTTATTTTTGAACAACTGGTAGGCGTTGGAACCGGTGAGCAGGAGCACCACCGCCGCACCCAGCAGAAGCAGGAGATAAGCATCGCCCATATTGATGGCCTGCGAAAGAAAAAGAAGGGCTGAAACGCCACAAACCAACATGCTAAACCGATCGATGGCCTTCCTGTTCAGATTTTTCAGGGTTACCACATACTCGTAAATCATAGGGACGAAGATACTATGTTAGGGCAAGCCAGATGAGATGATCTGGTTTATAAATTGGAAGCCGTCAGGAAATTGCAGAGTTGATACAATACGCGGGCGCCCACATTGGCATCCCAGGTGGTATCGCCCACGCCCACTTCGTTGAGGTCGAAACCGATCAGGGTGCGGCCGCTGTCGAGCACTTTTTTAAAGAGATAAAACACCTGCTCCACTTCGAGTCCCCCGGGCACCGGTGTTCCGGTATTCGGACAGAGCTTGGGATGCAGTCCGTCGATATCAAAGCTGATATAAACCTGCTGCGGCAGGGCGGCCACGATATCTTCCACGATATAGAGCCAGCTTTCTCCTTCGAAAAGTCGGTTCTTGATTTTCCGGTCGAAAAATGTTTCCACTCTTCCGCCGCTGTTGTTGATGTACTCCACTTCCTCGTCGCAGTAATCGCGGATACCCACCTGCACCAGTTTTTTCACCTGCGGGATTTCCTCCAGCACATTGTACATAATGCTGGCATGGGAATATTTGAAACCTTCGTACGCCTGCCGCAAATCGCAGTGGGCATCGATCTGCAGGATGCCGAATTCCGAATGCTTTTCGGAAAGGGCCCTGATGAATCCGAAGGGGGTACTGTGATCACCCCCCAATACCGCCACCAGCTTGTGTTTTTCGAGCAGTTCGCGGGTTTGGGTATAGACCCAGTTATTCAGAAAATCGCTCCCCTCATTGATTTCGCGAAGGGAGCGACACATGAAGTTATTTTTACCTACGTCCTCGCCGTTGGAGATATAATCGATATACAATTCGGCTTCTTTCCGGAGATAATCACTTTTTAACAAAATCTTTTTATCGACGCTTCGCATATAGAAACCCTGGCGCCAGAGGTCGTGATAATCGGCATCGTACAGGTCGACCTGGAGACTGGCTTTCGCGATATTATCCGCGGCCCGGGCGGTTCCTGCACTATAGC
>DATCJQ010000296.1:0-2975 GCA_036562745.1 Flavihumibacter sp. | reverse complement strand
ATATTGGATTTCACCGGACGCTTTCGCAAGTCCTTAGGTTTATGCAGGCGATAGCGATACACAAAGGCTTGCTGGTACAGGAGCGGAAGGGCATCTTCCCATAATTGGAAAAATTGTTCGGCCCCTGCGATTTGTTCATCGGTAATTTTATGGAACAGTCCAGGCAAATGCCCTGATTCCTGCCAGAGCTTCAGACCGATGGATGCAAGTTGTTGCTGATCTGCACTCAGCGGCAGCCGCCTGGTATCCGTTGCCGACAGAAAAGGAAGGAATTGCCTGAAATCATCCCCGGCTTTATTCAATAGCCCCGTGCAGGGAATGATTACGGGCAATCGACGATGGTAATGGCTGGTCAATAACACGAAACAGGTTTCATATTCCCTTGCTGCCGCGACTGCTTTGAGGGGAAATTTATTGATAATGGAGCCAGGCGATTTTGCGCCCTCACTCAGGCGGTACACTTGGCCCAGCTTCCCGTCGGGCAGGAATTGCTCCTCCATGGCCAGGGAGGGTTTGAGTTTCCGGATCAGGTGTGGATAGCGGGCAGCCATCTCAGCGGCGCCAAGCGGACGAAACTGCTCGAAATAATCGATCCGGCCTCCGTTCATCAGCTTGACCAGGGTTTTGAACACATGGTGACAAACGGTTTCCACCGGCTGGTGGCAGGTGCAGGAAATCGACAGACGATGCGCTTCCACTGCAACAGTCATGATATGTACTGTTGGAGGATCTTCGAGTTGCAGGCGCACGGTATTGCCCGTAAAAGACACCAATTGGATACGGGGATAAAACCATTTCCTGCTTTTCCGGATGGCCGTATCGGTTTGGGCAATGAGTTCCTCTTTAGTAAGCACAAAAGGTTCACCCGACAATTCAAAGCAAAAGGGTATGGAAGATCTCCTTTTCATGGCGCAGATTTTAGCGCCCAATATCGCCGGTTGCGGGTCGGTATCCTAAATCGCGGATAGGTATTTTACCTGTTTGAAGCGATAATTTATCGGGTGGATTAGTTCAATTAAAAAGAACAATAGCAGGCGATATTTTCTCCATAATAACTGATAGCAGTTTAGCCATGGCAATACCCAGTCCAAGCGCAATGCCTGCCATCAGAATGCCCAGGGGAAGATTACCGCTTGACATCGTAGTTTCATCCTCTGATCGCGGAACAAAAAAGAGGCGGAGACAGCACCAGAATAATGCCAGGAAAACCAATTCCACCAGTAGTTCAATCAGGAAATATTCGCCATACTTGAGCAGGAGCTGGCGGATCCAGTTATCACCCCGACCGGAAAAGCTGTAATACGCTTCGATATAATAAGAAGGGATAACGCTCGCAATACCTAACATGGCCAGCAGAATGGAAGCGGCCGGAATCACCTGACTGTATGCAAGTCCCTCTACCGGTTTTTGAAGCAGCCGGTTTACCCTCAAAGCCTGCATTGCGAGGAGTATAAACAAAAAATAGTGTACGATGATAATTAGAACAGGTATCAATAACCGAAAAACTTCGAGCACATTCATAATTATGGTTTTATGGATAATAAACTGATTTGCCAATGATGAAGGTTGCTCACTTCCCTGGGGAGCTCGCCTATGCGGAAGCCGGAGCTGGTAGTTTCGCAGGGGTACAAAACCTTGCCGCTTACATTTATCGCAGTACCGGCAACACCGGGAGACTCGTCCAATCCAACCGCAATGGCGGCATGGCGATAACGTTCGCTGGTAATCAGCGCCACATCATAGTCGAACCGTTTCAACAGCGTAAACAAAAGCAGCGCCCGGGTATCACAATCGCCTTTGAGATCAGACAGGAATTCAAGCGGTGAACGTACCCCGTATCCAATATTACCTATGCAGCAATCAGTATTGCACTGCGCCAGATAATCCCGAACAAAGGGATCCATATTTTGCCGAATGCCACAAGACTCGTGTAAGACCAGATAATAAGGAATGGACTGTATACAGCTAATGAGGGCCTCCGCGAATTCAAGTTGACTCATCGGATATATTTGTCGCAATGAATCAAATGAACTGACTACCAGATCCAGCAAAGCCTCATCATGCCTGGCCATTGATTCATAAACCTGAGATAAACTATTTAAAGGAAGCCTGTTGATGCGATCGTGATTTGCTGCAGAGGCGCGAAGATCGGAAAGACGTAGCATCAGGTTTACGCGATATAAATTTGAATCGTAACCACGCCATTGTACCGTATGGACATTCAGTGTATCAATCGCCTGGGGAATCTGCTCCGTAACCACGGTATCAAGATGGGACTGGCGTGGAATAACCGGTGCTACCTGGTAGGATCGAAGCAGCGACCATAAACTTGCAAAGATTAACGCACCTACACCCATCAGGTAGAGCATGGGAATGATTCGGCGAATCAGGTGAAGTACCATCACCACCAAGATCACCGCAATAAAAGCCACCAAGGTTCCGAGCCAGGAAGGCGTTGCTGCAATAATGCTGAAGATGTAGAACAGTAGAACAAGTCCAATAAGGATGGAACCACAGCCTGGAAAGGTTTCCTGGTTTTCTTCTTTTTTATCACGGCTGGCTCGCGTCCAGTTTTTCCAGTTACCCGATCCATATGTTTTAGTGGCGTTTGATCTGTACTTCCCGCCTGATGTTGATGCACCGGTACCGGCACTGGTGTAACCTGCAGCGGCAAAACGATGTGCAGAATCTTTCACAGGGGTCACCCTTTGCCAATCCGACCAATAGGTTGTACAGTCAGGATAATAGAACTCAGCCCTTTTCCAAATCCAGTCATCTTCAGTTTTGGTTTCCTCCTTTCCTGTGGGTCCGTAACACTCAGTCACCCATTCCGATCGTTCTTCGTAGCGGATATGGTGCAACTCTGCATAAACATCGCCCAGCAAAGTGCCGTAACTTTTCTCTTCATGTTTGGTAATATCTGTCAATTCCACCTGTGCTACCCTGATTTCCTTTAGGTTCAGATTGTATATCAG
>DATCJQ010000294.1:0-5264 GCA_036562745.1 Flavihumibacter sp. | reverse complement strand
TGTTTGAACAGATCGCGTACGCGACTGGCGCCCACCCCTACGAACATTTCCACGAAATCAGAACCGCTGAGGCTGAAGAAAGGCACCTGGGCCTCTCCTGCCATAGCCTTGGCCAGCAGGGTTTTACCCGTACCGGGAGGGCCTACCAGCAGTGCGCCTTTGGGGATCTTACCCCCGAGGTTGGTATATTTTTTCGGATTCTTCAGAAAATCCACGATTTCCATCACTTCCACCTTGGCTTCATCCAGTCCGGCCACATCGTTAAATGTGATATTCACCTTGGTGCCCTTGTCGAAAAGCTGGGCTTTGGATTTGCCGATATTGAAAATACCACCAGGACCGGCACCTCCGCCGGCGCCACCGCCCATTTTACGCATGAGCAGCACCCAGATCAGCACGATGATAAAGATGGGCAATACAAACTGGAATATCGGTGCCAGCCAGTCGCCCTCCGTTTCGTCGTAACGGGGCACTTCTTTTACATCGGGATTCTTGGTATAAAAATCACGCAGGTCGTCGGTGAAAATCTCGGGTTTGGCAATGGTAAACTCAAACTGCGGAGCTTTTTCAGCCGCAGCGATATTATACCCTTTGGGAAGTTTTTCCTGGTAATAGGGTTTTTTCAGACTTTCCGGTTTGATATAGACCCGCACCAGGTTCTTATTACTCACCAGTTCGATTTTGGCTACATCGCCCTTGGCCAGCATTTCGTTTTTGAAGACGTCGAAATTGATCTTCCTGGCGTCCGGCGTGAAGGAACTGAACAGGTTAAAACCCAGCAGAATAACAGCCAGAGCGCCCCAGATCCAGTAAATATTGAATCGGGGACCGCGCCGCGGATCATTACCACCGTCCATTCTCGGTCGCATCCTGTTAAATCCACCCCTGTCGTTTGGTTTCAAATCTTCTTGTGACATATTTTGATTGCTATAGATATTTAATGCTTCAATCCCTCCTTTGTTCAAAAAGAATGGATAAACTTAGGATTCATAGGTTGTCATGGGTGCATCGCTCCACATTTCCTCCAATTTATAGAAACGGCGCGATTCCGGCTGCATTATGTGCACCACCACGTTTACATAATCAATTAACACCCACTGAGCTGCCTGCTGCCCTTCGTGCCGGTAGGGCGATTCGCCCAGGTTCTCCTTTACCGCCTCTTCAACGGCATCGGCTATGGCTTTCACCTGGGTGGTAGAACTGGCCTCGCAAATCACAAAAAAATCGGAAACGGCTTCATGAATCTTCCGGAGATCCAGGGAAACGATATTTTCACCTTTTTTGTCCTGTATGGCCTTGATAATCGTGGTCAGGATCCTGGCGTTTTTGGTAAGGCGTGTCACACTACTGCGTTGACGTGAAGCTAAAGCTGACAGTGGTTCCAATAATCTAATCTTTTGGTGAACTAAAACTGAAAATACTACTTTCGTCCCGATCAAAAGTACTAATCTTTTGCGCAAACCAATGCCCATTTATCCGATCGGACACCAGCTTACAATACTCGAGACAGTTGACAGCTCCAACAACTATGCCATGCAAATGGTTCAGCAGAAGGGTGCAATACACGGACAGGTGTTTTTTGCCCTCGATCAGACAGCCGGAAAGGGGCAGCGGGGTAAGGTCTGGCACAGCGAACCGGCTTCCAATATCATCATGAGTGTCGTGCTGGAAACCACCGGTCTCGCGGCCTCCGACCAGTTTTACCTCAGCATGGCCATGGCCCTGGGATGTCGTAACTGGTTCGCGCAAAAGGCAGGCGATGACACTTCGGTAAAATGGCCCAACGATATTTACTGGCGTGACAGAAAGGCAGGAGGCATGCTCATCGAGAACAAATGGTTCGGGCAAGAATGGCAGTTTTCCGTGGTAGGCATCGGTATTAACTTGAACCAGACCCAATTCCCTCAAACCTCGCGCAAGCCCGTTTCGCTCCGTCAGATAACCGGACGGAATCTCGATCTCCTGCAGGAGGCGAGGCTCCTTTGCGAAGAACTCGAGAATCGATGGCAGCAATTACGGAGGGGCGAAAAGCAGTCCATCCATACCGAATATCAATCCAGACTTTTCGGGATGAACAAAATCTGCCGGTTCAGGCGGAACACGATCGAATTTGAAACCCGCGTGGTGGGCGTGTCGGAACAGGGCGAACTCCTGACCCAGGATCAGACGGCCCGTCGTTTTAAAGTCGGCGAAATTGAGTGGGTATGAGGCCGCGGTTTCCCTTCGATTGATGGTATGAAAATGTTCTGGATTGAAAGATAACCCGGTCAGGCCGAATAGTCCTGCTGTCCGGGAGACGGCGAAAAAGAATACAAGAGTTCCATCTGCGGATCCTGCTCTGCCTCTCGTGCTTCTATCTCATATTTGTTTTTATAATATCCGTGTTTGATCGATTCCCACACGTAAAGAAGAATGAAACGGGTATTCCCATAACGCCGGAACTGCCGCACATGGGCCAGTTCATGCCGAAGCCAGCGCCTGTTCCGAAGCATTTCCTCATATCCGGTATTGTGTAGATGGATGGTATTCCCCAGCACCATGGCCAGTTTTTCCGCCTTCATCCTTTTAGCGGCGATCCTGGCCCAGACAGAATTCTCTTTAATGCGAAAGGTGTCGCCCATAGATTAGTGCGGGTTAAAATATGTCAAGGGAGAAATCAGAGCTCCATTGACACTTAACGAAGATAGTACGTTCCCGGTTTTTATGTTGTGGACACTAAACCAATGGTACATTTCATGAATAGTACTACTCCAGGTGCAGGCTCCAACTCTCCCTTTTCATATTCCTGTATGCAGAATCAGATTACTTGAGTTTAAAATCGGCCCATTGCCAGGCTTTCTCGTAACGCGCGTATGCATCTGCGGCGCTATCCTTTTTATTCTGGGCCAGCCGGGCTTTATACAAACCGTGTAATGCCCAGCCATTTTCTGCAAAGTTCTGTAAATCTTCTGAATAAATCTTCTCTGCTTCAGCCGCTTGTCCAGTAATTAACAAGCATTTACCTAAACTCAATCGCACTGAGAAGAACCAGTCGGGTGGTTCGGTGTAATACAGTTTATCCTCTATATCGACTGCCTCTTTTAAAATAGGAATTGCCTTTCCCGCCTCGCCATCTTTCATCAGGATCTCGCCCTCCAGTAAACGAAGTGCAATCTCTGCCAGCTGCTGGGCGTTGTTGATATCCCAGATCAGTTGTTTTTCCAACACGTTGGTAACTGCAATTTTCTGAATGCCTTCCAGTTCTTTGCGTGCGGATGGGAGATCGCCTTTTCCGCAATACGCCATTCCCCTCGCATAATGCCAGAGCGCAGTGGGGTACAGGAGCGAATCACCGGGCGTGGGTAAGCGAAGGATCTCATCCCATTTTTCAAACTGCGGCAATACATAGTAAGGTATGTTGAAATAGTGTTGCAGGGTGATGCTCTCTCCGAGATATTGCCGGTCTGCCAGGTTGGATACTTCCCAGGCAGCTTTGATCGCCTTACTGCTGTTTCCTTCAAGATAAGCACAGGCAGCAAGAAAATGCACGTTATGCGGATAGAGTAACATCGGATAAAAGCCACTGGCCTTGCATTGGTTCACATATGCACTATCTGCCTGCGCTGCAACTTCGTTAACCAGCACTCCTTTATGATACTGTCCGTTGCGGATATAGGTATGCGACGGCATATGTACGAGGTGACCATTCTTCTTCGCCAGTTCACCCAGCTTATCGGCATAGGGAAGCGCTTTGTCGGCATGCTTTGAAGCTTCTGTAAGGTGAATATAGTAGTGGATTAACCCAGGATGTTCCGGCCAGCGCTCCAGGAGCTTCTCCAGTTCATTCATTGTGTGGTTGGTCCAGGGTTGGGGACTTCCATCCTTATTCCAGAAATTCCAGGGATGTTCGTTCATAAGGGCATCTGCGTATAACACTCCGATCTCCACATCATCGGGATAGGCGGCATGCAGTTTGGCCATCGCTTCGGAATAAGCGGTATTATACGGCGTGATGTCGTCAACCGGACCAGAAGGAAAGCGTTTGCTCAAGGCTTCAATCAACTGTTTTTCCTTAGGCGACGTCTTTGCACTTTTCGTGTGTGCTTTACCGAGAGTTTCGTTGATTTGTCCAAGCGCCTCCGGGTTCAGGGCTGCATTATAGTTGGGTCCCAATACCATAGCCATTCCCCAATAAGTCATGGCGGCATCCGGATCAAGCCGCATCGCAGTTTTGAATGAGCGCCCTGCTTCACCATGGTTAAAGGCATAAAGCTGGCTGAGTCCCTGATCGAAATATAACTGGGCCGAATCGGATTGGGTACTGATTGTAAAATGGGAAAGACGGAACGCAGCAATCAATGGTCCGTGATCATCGGTTAGTTTCGCCGCATCCATTGCGGGCGCACAATACACTGGACTACTGCGCCGTGGTTTCCCAGCCTCTCCGGATAGGGCTGGGCGGAATATGATGTATCCTAAACCCGCGAGAATTGAAAGAAATACCAGGCTCTTCATGACGTTTGGTTTTGGGGTCCAAATTACCCAAAACCACTGTCACTTTACGATTTTTTATTATATCACAGAGTCGCTGTTCCAATATTAGGGCCCGCGTCCAACCGTGTCAGGTCAGGCTTCCGCTACAGCCCAACGGATATTTCGGTAGTGCAAATTGCATCAGGCTTTTGCCTGAGCAGCATCCAGTGCTTCAATGATTTCCTGGGCGTGGTTTTTACTTTTTGGTTTCAGGAAAACTTTTTCAATGATGCCCTTTTCGTTAATAAGATAGGTGGTGCGATGCAATCCCATGTACTTACGGCCATAAAGTTGTTTCTCGCCCCAAACTCCGTATTTCTCAATGATGGAATGAGAGGTATCAGCAATCAGCGGGAAGGGCAGCTGGTGCCGCTCTCCGAATTTCTTGTGGCTATTGATATCATCCGGCGATACACCAATCACCTGAATGCCCCTTTCCTGCAGCAGTGCATAATTGTCGCGCAGATTGCAGGCCTGCACGGTACAGGTGGGTGTCATGTCGGCCGGATAAAAATAGAGCGCTACTTTCTTCCCCTTATAATCCGATAATCTGATGGTATTTCCGTGTTGATCTTTTCCGCTAAATGCCGGTGCTTTTGTACCCGCTTCCAGTTTCTTCATTTCAATTTACTTTTCGTCCCTTTTATCAGTCTATTATTTGTTCCCTCGCCCCTTTGTTCCCTTTGTTCCCTTCGTCCGCTTTGTTCCCTTGTCCCCTTCGTCCCCTTCGTCCCCTTTGTTCCCTTTGTTCC
>DATCJQ010000291.1:0-10696 GCA_036562745.1 Flavihumibacter sp. | reverse complement strand
ACGAAGAGCTGTACACGCTGAAGAATCTGGATGCGGTGATCATCTCCACGGCCGATTTTCAGCACGCCCTTCATACCATTGAAGCCATGAAGGCAGGCAAGGATGCCTATACAGAAAAGCCTTTTGCCGAAACCATGGACGATAACAATGCCGCTCTGGAAGCGGTGAAGAAAGCGGGTAAGATTGTGCAGATCGGCTCCCAGCGGCGCAGCGGACCCAATTATATGGCGGCTGCCAAATTCATTAAGGATGGGAAGTTTGGAGCCATTACCATGGTGGAACTGACCTGGAACGTGAACCAGCCCGGTCGCTGGCGCCGGCCCGAGCTGGTGGCCAGTATCCGCGAACAGGATACAGACTGGAAACGATTCCTGATGAATCGTCCCTATGAGGCCTGGGATCCCCGCAAATACCTCGAGTACCGCTTGTTCTGGCCCTATTCTTCCGGTATGCCCGGACAGTGGATGAGTCACCAGATCGATACAGTGCACTGGTTCTCGGGTTATAACCATCCCCGCAGTGTGGTGGCCAATGGAGGTATCTATATGTGGAAAGATGGACGTACCAACTGGGATACTACCACGGCGGTATTTGATTATGGTCCCGCCAACGATCCATCCACCGGTTTTCAGGTGATCTTCACTTCGCGTATGCATAACGGTGAGGAACGTCCCGCCGAATTGTATTTTTCCAATGGCGGTGAGCTAAACCTGATCACCAATAAGGTTTCACCTGCGGGAGGACTAACGACGAACCATGCCGCGGCCATGAACATGCAGCCCAACCTCTTACCTGAAATGGATCTGGTACCGGAAAAAGTGGAAGTGGTGGCCAGTGCCAATACCGGTGGTGATTCCCTAACGAGTGCGCATATGCGAAACTGGATGGAATGCGTCCGCAGCCGCCAACAGCCGAATGCACCGGTGGAAGCGGGTTATAACCATTCCATTGCCACCATCATGACCAATGCGGCCGTTCGCACCGGCGGTAAAGCTGTGTTTGATGAGAAGACCCGGCAGGTGCTGGTGAACGGTAAGGTTTTTAAGTATTGATCAGGGCTTCGGATTTAAATCGCACCAGCTCCCAACAAGCACACTCTTAATAAGCAAGCAATGAAAAAGCTTTTCCTCGGTTGTGCAGCACTGTTAGTGCTGCCAGCAGTTTTACTGGCGCAGTCCGGATTGCGCTGGGTGAACAAGCCCGATCAGAAGATCCATGAACTGCAGTACAACGGTAAGCTGCTCACAGCATATCGCTACGATGACTCCCTGATGAAGGCGGTTCTGTATCCGCTGAATACGGTGACGGGCAAAACTGTTACCCGTGGTTATCCACTGGAGCCGCGCCCGGGTGAGCGTACCGATCATCCTCACCATGTAGGACTCTGGCTCAATTATGAATCGGTAAACGGGCTGGATTTCTGGAACAACTCTACGGCCATCGCCCCGGAAAAAAGATCAGCCTATGGTACCATTTACCATGAGCGGATTGAAAAGCAGACTGCTGCAGGCAATAAGGCCGAGCTGGTGGTGACGGCTGTTTGGAAGAATCCCGCCGGCGGTGTTGAGTTAAAGGAGCGCACCAGTTATCAGTTCGAAGTGAAGGGGAAACAGTGGACGCTGATACGCTCCACAAGTCTGACTGCTGCCGACAAAAAAGTAGAATTCAAAGATGTGAAGGATGGTTTTTTCGCCATTCGCGTGGCGCGTGAACTGGAGCATCCTTCGAAGGAAGCCGCCACCTTCGTGGATGTTCACGGAGTGGAAACCCATGTTGACCAGCTTCCCACCGAAGGCATTACGGGCCTTTATACCAGTAGCGAGGGCCTAAAAGGCGATGCAGTGTGGAGCAGCCGTGCCCGCTGGGTGATGCTCAACGGTTCGCTCAACAATGAGCCTGTGGGAATTGCCTTGATAGATCATCCGAAGAATATCGGTTATCCCACCTATTGGCATGCAAGGGGCTATGGATTGTTTGCCCTCAATCCCCTGGGCGCGGAAGTGTTCAGTAACGGGAAGGAGAACCGCAACCTGGTTTTGAACCCCGGTGAATCCGTGCAGTTTAAATACGCGGTGGTGATCCAGGGTGGACAAAACCTCGATGCCTCGGCCATGAACAAGATGGCGGATCGATTTGCGAAGTGAATGGCATTCCCACAGTAACTATTCAACACAGCCTATCCCGTCGGGATTCCTGCCCACTTTGCCCCTGGCTTCAATAGTCAGGTCAGGCAGCCGCAGCTTAACCACTTCGTCGCTTTCAGAAAGCGCCACGAAAGCGAACTGACTGTCGCCGGAAATGGTAACGCCCATGGGAGCCCCACTGATCGATTTTTTGGTGATCAGCGATTTCTTTCCGGCATCAAACAAATACACTTCATGCTGCGCGGGATCGGTAACCACCACGTAGTGCCCATCGGGACTGAATTTCACCCGGATGGATGTCTTACCCGCGGATAAGACTGCCAGTTTCTGCATGCTGCCTGCGTCGAGGATGGTAATCTTCCCATCCACATTGGAGCCCACCCAGAGTTCGCGGCCATCGGCACTGATATCAATGCCCTCGGGCGTTGGTCCCGCGGTGATATGACTGATATGTTTAGCGGAATCGGGCAGATCTACCGAAATCTTACTAACGGTATTGGACAAACGATTTGCTGTATACACCGTTTTCCCGTCGGGATGCACCACCACCATATGCGATCCGCTCTGCCCGGTGCCGTTGATCCAGTCAAGGCTATCTGCGGCGAGATCATATCTTGCAACGAGGCGGCTATACTCTGCGGAAAAATATACTTTGTCACCATGAATCGCCAGGCGGTGGGGTCGCCGGATCGGTCCCAGGTTCACACGTTTGATCTCCCTATGCTGTTTGAGATCGATGATCGAAAGGGTATGGCCGGGTTTCCCATGTCCGTAATTTCCCACGATGGCAAGCTGCCGGCTCTGGGAAATGATCAGCTCATGCGGTGCTTCGCCCGTGGGCACGGTGGCGATGGTCTTCAGGCTCACCGGATCCAGGATCGACATCGTATTGGATGATTTGTTCGTCACCAGCACCTGCTTCTGTGCCTGGGCAGCGCCGACAAAACAGGACAGCGCAACCGCCAATGCCCCATATATTTGATTACGCATAACCGGATTTTTCATTCGTTTACTGCTATTGAAATTACTTAATTAATCGCCAAAACATCGTGCCAATGCGATTGCTCTTGTTGTTAGCCATTTGCCTGGGATTGTTCGCCTGTACTGATTCAGGAGGGAATCAGGATACTGAAAATGAAAATGGGGTGGGAACCCAAACGAATTCCCCCGGAAAATCGGTGGATAAGAAAACAATGCAACATGTGTATGAGAAAATAAAAACTCCTCACAAATACGGTGTGGTGCTCAAACATCCCGATAGTACAAAGATGATCGACAGTCCCTCGATTTTCCGCTGGAAAAACAAGTGGTACATGAGTTATATCGTGTTCGACGGCCGGGGTTATGAAACCTGGATAGCCGAAAGCGATAACCTCCTCCACTGGGCGACCAAGGGTAGAATTATGCCCTTCACCGATACCGGCTGGGATGCCAATCAGAAAGCGGGTTACCTGGCATTGCAGGATATCAATTGGAATGGATCCTATACACCTGAGCCCTTTGCCGGTAAATACTGGATGTCCTATCTCGGTGGGTCGGACAAGGGCTATGAAGCCGGACAATTGGGGGTGGGCATGGCCTCGACCCCAGATCCTTCTCTGCCCGTCGGGTGGGATCGTCAGCCGCAGCCGGTGCTGAGTGCTTCGGATAAGGATGCCCGTTGGTACGACAATCGCACAATTTTCAAATCAACCGTTATTCGCGATGATCAGCAACGCAGCGGTTACCCATTCCTCATGTTCTATAATGCCGCGGGGGATACGGCACAGTATGAAAGTATTGCGATGGCGGGCTCCAGGGATATGGTGAACTGGCAGCGAATCGGGGAGAAGCCGGTAATCACGCGCATGCATCGCGGCAGCATTTGTGGAGATGCCCAGATCATGAAGATGGATGATCTTTATATAATGTTCTATTTCGGAGCATTTTGGGCCGATCGCCCTTCAGCCTTCGAGCGCTTTGCCTGTTCCTACGACCTGCAAAACTGGACTGAATGGGAAGGGCCCAGCCTGATCGAGCCCTCCGAACCCTACGATGAAACCTATGCGCACAAACCCATGGTGATCCATTGGGAGGGAACGGTTTATCATTTTTACAATGCCGTGGGTAAAGAAGGCAGGGTGATCGCGCTGGCCACTTCGAAGCCAATTCAATAAAGCCGGAGATGTATCTTTAGAGTGTAAAGCCTTTCAGTGCAAGTACTGTTTAACGAAAGGCTCCTTACAGAGCAAATGCTCTTTAATGCAAATGGTTTTTTAAGCGTAAGAACTTTTTTTATGCGAAACGCGAAGCAACTATCCGTATTGATGGCCCTCTTATTTACCTGCACGCTGCTCAGGGCTCAGATCCGGATTGCCTGTGTGGGCAATAGTATCACATATGGAATGGGAGTGGAGAACCGGGAGAAAAACAGTTATCCCGCCCAACTCCAGGCTATGCTGGGCAGCGGGTATCAGGTACTGAACTACGGGGTCAGCGGCACCACATTGCTGCGAAAGGGAAATCGGCCTTATTGGGCCACGGAGCAATACAACCAATCGCTGAGCAGTAATCCGAATATTGTGCTGATCAAACTGGGTACCAACGACAGTAAGGCGGCGAACCGTCCCTTTCACGCCGAGTTGAAAACGGATCTAACGACAATGGTTAACCGATATCTTCAGTTGCCAACCAAACCCCGGGTGATCCTGCTGCTGCCGGTTCCATCTTTTGTGAAAGACAGCAATGATATTTATGATCCTGTGATTAAGAATGCCATCCATCCTGCGATTAAGGAAGTGGCCTTTGAGCTGGGTCTCGAGCTGATTGATCTGCATCAATTGTTGATTGACAAACCCGATATGTTTCCCGACAATGTGCATCCCACATCGCTGGGTGCAACGGTGATGGCTAAACGAATTTATGAGTATCTGACCCTGAAAGAGGGGAATCCGCCTGCCTGGGGTATGCTGATCAGGCCCGGTGTTCCGCAGGTGAATTTCCACGGCTATGTACAGCATAATCTTACATGGGAAAACCGCATGGTGCATATTGTGGAGCCCAAACGCTATGCGGCCGGCCGACCCTGGGTATGGCGCGCCCGTTTTTGGGGACATGAACCGCAGGTGGATATCGCCCTGCTGGAACGGGGTTTTCATATTGTGTATTGCGATGTGGCGGAATTGTTTGGTAACAGGGAGGCCATCGATATATGGAATCGCTTTTATGATCTTATGGTCAAATTCGGGTTGTCGAAAAAGGCGGTGCTGGAGGGTATGAGTCGCGGTGGTGTGTATGTCTATAACTGGGCGCTGGCGAATCCAGATAAGGTGGCTTGTATTTATGTTGATAATCCCGTGCTGGACCTGAAAAGCTGGCCAGGCGGAATTGGTAAAGGAAAAGCGAGTGCCGCTGACTGGGCACAATTTAAAAAAGTGTATCAGCTGAGTGATGCGGCGGCCAAATCCTTTAAAGGCTCGCCGCTTGACAGTGCCGAAAAAATCGCTTCATTGAAAATTCCATTGCTGCATGTGGTGGGTGATAAGGATGACGTGGTTCCCCTGGCAGAGAATACCAAACCGTTTGAGGAGCGGATACGCAAGGCGGGCGGACAAATTGAAGTGATCCATAAACCTCAGGGCAAACATCATCCGCATTGTTTGCCCAATCCCACGCCGATTGTGGATTTCATACTGCGGCACACCGGGCAGAAAACCAATTTTGCACTGATTCCGGCTCCGGGTAGCGAGTATCGCTCCGGTGCGGGCTGGACCGAGGGCGCAGAATGGTGGAAACAGTTTCAGTCGATTGATTCGCTGCTGAAGGCGAAGGCGCCGCTGGATATCATTTTCCTCGGGAATTCGATAACGCAGGGGATAGGCACCGATCGCCCCTATGTAACGCATAAACCCGGCGCTTCGGCTTTTGAAAAAGCCTTTCAGGGATTCAACTGGGTTACCGCCGGTATCAGTGGAGACCGCACCCAGCATATCCTTTGGCGATTGCAGCATGGTGCTTATCGGGAAGCGAGTCCGCGTTTCCTCGTCCTCACGATCGGCGTGAACAATATGCCCGATGACAGTGCCGAGGAAATCGCCGAGGGGATCCTCGCATGTGCGCAATGGATTCGTAGTAATATGCCGTCAACCAAACTGATTTTGACAGGACCCTTGCCTGCCGGTGTGGAAAAAACGGATGTTAAACGGGTGAAATACGAAGCGATACACGAACAACTTTCCAAACGGCGCATCGACGGAGTGAATTATTTGCCGATACATAAACCTTTTATTTCGGGCGATGGCCGTCTGGATCTCAAACTGGTTTCTACGGATGGCATCCACCTCGAAGCGGCCGGTTATGCAGCCTGGGCTCGCGTACTCGAAAATGTGATTAAAGGGTAAAGGTTAATGAAAGGACTAGGGGGAATTCGAATGGATGTATACTTTTAAAGAGGAATGAAGACTTTTAAAGGGGAATGTAGACTGTTTAAGGGTGATGCAGACTGTTAAAAGGTAATGGAGTTCCTTAAGTCCGCGAGATCAAATAAAAAGGGCGTTTGTATACGCACTTGAAATATCGGTTATTTGGGTTTTTGTACCCCTGATTCGTTGATCTGTTGCAATATTCTTTTTGCATTTTCAAGTTTTCGGGGGAATAATACCCTGCCTTTAAGCCTTGATGCCACTAAAGACAAAAGTTCCGATTCGGACATTTTTGAAATATCTTCTTTTGTAAGTTTCGTCTTCATGCTATAAAATTAAAATATTTTTTGATAAATAAATAGTGTCATAGGTTTTATACCGGTCAAATTTTTCGACCGATTGCCTTCTTTTTTTCCTCACAATACCGCCATATAATTGAAATTCAGTTGTCAGGAAATCGTAGTTCTTTTAGACATAATAATTGTAAATATTGATTCTCCGCCGGAAATTCTTGCATTCGTGAGAACATCTTTTCCGGCAGGCAGGCCTGCAGGCATCAACGAACTCTGAGCGGCTATCGCTCCCCTGAACCATTAAAACAGCTTCAGGGTATTTGTTGAAGAAAAGAGGTACTGAAGACAATACAGTATGGAAAACCTTATAATGGTCTCCATTGTTTGAATTTCTGATATCGAGTATAGTATCCTTTTCAATATCATAGTCCCCAAAGCCTAAATTATAAAGATCGTATCCAAAGAGTCTTTCAACATAAATATATTCTATCAATTTGATAACAGACCGACATCCCTCGCTCACAAAAAAGAACGTCAGGTCATCTTCTGACTCATTTTTCGTTAACGGATATAATGGCCCCAGGGTCGACATCTTTTCTTCACAAAATCATTCTCTTCAGATGTCAAAAATATATCGGGCGGCGAAATAAAAATCAACTTCACCTTTTTAGGGTGTTTTCACCCTTTATCTCGGTTTGCCAAAATTTTGTGTCCAGTAATCGCCGGATTTTCCCGCACCCACATAGGTGAAGTTGGGGTTCATGATATTTTTACAATGGCCTTCGCTTTTCAGCCATCCCTCCATTACTTCCGTTTCGCTGCGTTGTCCGCGTGCGATATTTTCCCCATAAGCTGCCCAGGTAAATCCCTGTGCCGTGATCCGCTGACCGGGATCGCTTCCGTTTAATCCGGTATGGGAGAAATAGTTGTTGGCATTCATATCGGAGGAATGCAGATAAGCCGCTTTGGAAAGTTTGTCATTCCATTTCACCGCGGGCACAGGCGGCATTACTGTACTGCCACAGGTGCAGCCTTTGGTACGGGCCTCATTGATCAGGTTGAGCATAACCGCGGTATTAACATTGTAAACCACGCCGTTGCCGGAAACGGGTTCATTGATTTCTTCCTTCTCCTCTTCGGGTGGCAGATCCTCCTTCTGGCAGGCCGCCAGTGTGAGCAGGGCAATTATGGCGAGTAGTTTATTCATCATTGCGGACAGATACATCATATTAACTACCTAAACCAGTCAATTAGTATGCCTTTTCCGCCGGAAAACCTTAAATATTCGCAAAAGCCGCCGTTCTGATCGTTAAGGTTTGGAGGCTTTAAGCAGCTATTAACCAATATCCTCCCGTTCTACACCCTTAGTACCCCCCTGAATCCGCGGGCGGCATAATAGGATTCGGCTCCGTTATGATACACAAACACCTGGTTATACCGCCGATCGCAGAATAGCGCGCCTCCCAGTTTTCGTATAGGCGCAGGCGTTAGTATCCAGGTGGATGTTTTCAAATCGAACTCGCCGAGTTGCTGCAGATAGCGATACTGTTCTTCGGTGAGTAGTTCAATTCCCATTTCTTCTGCCATGCCAATGGCACTGTGTGCGGGTTTGTGTTGCTTGCGCGATGCCAGCGCTTCGGGATCATAACAGGTACTGCGTCGTCCTGCGGGACTTTCAGCTGAACAATCGAAGAAAAGATATTCTCCGGTCTTTTTGTCCTGTCCCACTACATCAGGTTCTCCATCGGTATATTCCATTTCGTAGAGAGATTGCAGTTTGGCGGGATTGGCTTTCAGTCGACTGACAACATCCTTCCAGTCGATGCCCTTATGCCTCGATTTGTTTTTCTCGAAACGGGTTTGCAGGGTGCTCAGCAATTCTTTTTGCTGATCGGCCGACAGTTTGCCAATGGCTTTTGATTTGTTTTTCATTGTAAGGCTTTATATAACTATTGAACTGTGTTGGTTCAGCAAGTTTCGTTCCAGTACGGGTACTGCATCGAAAATTCAGTTTTAGAATGCTGCGCTTGGAAGTTTGCGTTCCGCCGGACGAATAAGCCACGAGATAATGGTTAAAACCAGTAATAAGAGAGAAGGGGCTGTGTCGGAGAAGGCATTTCCGTTGATGATGTGCGAGGCAAAAGCACTGCTCATCATGAAGAAAAAGCCCGCATAGGCCCATTCCTTCAGCAGGGGATAACGGGGGATGAGAATCGCGATCACGCCCAGGATTTTCCATACACCCAAAATGGGCAGCACATAGTTCGGATAACCGAGGTTGATGATGAATTCCGTTTCCTCTTTCAGTTGCAAGAGCTGTACGATGCCGGAGGATAGCATCCCGAGCGAGAGCCAGATCGTGGCAATCCAGTAGATGATATTGCGTGATTTTTTCATGGCAGGACCAGGTTGGTTTAATGGTGAAGTTTTTTTTCCGCTACCTTCTGCAACTGGTTATGCGCCATATTGATGCCCCAGTCCATTCCGAATTCAATCATCTTATCGCGATGCGCTACCGAGCGGAAAATGATGTGCATGGTAAGGCGACTTTTATCCTCACTTAAGGCCTCAAATTCGAAGAACTCGAGTTGGGGGCCCAATCCCGCGTTGGCCATTTCAAAGGTGCGTGTGAGTTTTTTCTCCGGTTCAAATTCATGGATCACGCCAAATCCTTCGAAGACGATATTGCCTTCCTTGTCGCGGGTTTGAAAATGCCAGCTGCCCTGCGGACGGTTTTCGAGTTTCACCACTTTGGTGCCCATCCATTCTTCCAGCAGTTCCGGTTCTGCATAGGCTTTGAAGAGCAGGTCCAGCGGCAGTTCGAACTCGCGGGTAATCAGCATTTCCTGTTTGCCGGCTTCGGCAATGACGCGGGTCTTTTTTTCCATAACACTATTTTTTGCGGGGATGTTTTTTCATAAGCGTTTCGAGCCGGTTGAACCGTTCTTCCCACTGGTCGCGGAAATTTTCGATGAACTCGTCGACCTCTTTCATCTTCATGGGATTGAGGTGATAATAAATTTCCCTTCCCTGTTGCTGTGGTTTCACCAACTCACATTCGGCCAGTATCTGAAGGTGTTTGGATACAGTGGGGCGCGCCGTGTTGAAGTTCGCGGCTATCGCTCCGGCCGGCAGGGCCTGCGTAGCCAGCAACAGAAGGATTGCCCGTCGGGTGGGGTCGGCAATAGCCTGGAATACATCTCTACGCAAATTCATCGTGAAGCCATTTGGCTACAAATATACGTGTAGATAAATGACTTCACAAAATTAAATTTAATATGTTTTCCCTGGAATAGTTAAGTGGGTTCGCAGGAATCACCGTTGATGGTATGTGAACGATCTGCGTTCAGGCGCAATGGAACAAGTGAATAGCTCAAGGATTTTTGGGGTGAAATCTGCTTTCCATTATCTTTGCGGCCCGAGGACCGGTAGCTCAGCTGGATAGAGCAACTGCCTTCTAAGCAGTAGGTCATTGGTTCGAATCCAATCCGGTTCACTTATTATCCAAACAAAGCATTGTAAATCAATAGATTACAATGCTTTTTTGTTTTGGTTTAAACATGGTTAAAACATCTTTAAGAGGCAAGATGGGCAGGTAATTTTCAATAAAATGTCTATAAACAATACCTGTTTACCATTTGAATTGAATGACTATTCTATAAGCAGATTAAGTGAAGTTATTATACGCCTTTTCCATAAGAGACTTTAAAGTGTCCTTTTTATTTTTTACTTCCCTTTAGAGAGTCTTAACCTGTAGGTTCCCCACCTAGAATCATATCCCATATCATCGAGTCCTTCTGATTCAACCAATGTCTGGATTTCTTCTGAATGCGGAAGTTTGATCTCAATGTTTAGATCC
>DATCJQ010000290.1:0-4171 GCA_036562745.1 Flavihumibacter sp. | reverse complement strand
GAAAAACCGTTATCCCAAACCCGGCGACAAGAATCCCGATGTGAAAATCGGTATCGTAAACCTGAGCACAGGCGCTACCACCTGGGCTGATTTCAACGAGAAGGAAGATCAGTATTTTGGTACACCGATCTGGACTCCCGGCGGACAACTCTGGGTTTCCTGGATGAACCGCGGACAGGACCAGCTCAAAGTATATAACGTGAACCTGCAAACCGGTGCCAAGACCCTGGTGTACGAAGAGCAACAAAAAACCTGGATCGACCTCGACGATAACGATCGTTTCGAGTTCCTGCCTTCCGGAAAAGGTTTTATTGTAAAAAGTGATGCAAGCGGGTGGCGTCATCTCTATCTGCATGATATGAGCGGCAAACACCTCGCTACCCTTACCAGCGGCGAATTCACCGTGGGCAACATTCATAAAATTGACGAGAAAGCGAAACGCGTTTATTTCGATGCCCGCAAGGAAAACAGCGCCCGCACCGATCTCTACAGCGTGGGATTGGATGGCAGAGGTTTCCAGCGT
Organism: Flavihumibacter sp.; assembly: GCA_036562745.1. Taxonomy (GTDB): domain Bacteria; phylum Bacteroidota; class Bacteroidia; order Chitinophagales; family Chitinophagaceae; genus Flavihumibacter. Next base: position 3,648 of record DATCJQ010000290.1, on the reverse strand, counting down.
CATTCTTTTGGAGAGTTCAGCTTCCGCGGAATGAATATCTCTCCCGATAACAAATACTATATCACCACCTATTCCAACCTGCAAACCGTGCCGACCATGGTGGTGGCTGATATGAAAGGAAAGATCATCCGCGAAATCGCCAATTCAAAAGGCGAGAATGCCGAACTCTATGCACAACCGAAAAGAGAGATCGTACGTGTTAAGTCGGATGATGGTCTGTTTGATCTGCCTGTGCTGATTACCTATCCCATCAATTTCGATCCGAATAAAAAATATCCGGTTATCGTGAACATCTATGGTGGTCCCAATGCCGGAACCGTTTACGATAATTACCGCGCCAATCCGGCTGAACTCTGGTGGGCTCAGGAGGGACTGATTCAGGTGGCCGTAGATAACCGGGCAAGCGGACATTTTGGTAAGAAAGGCATGAACTTTATTCACCGTCAACTGGGTAAATATGAAATCGAGGATTTCATGGCCGCCGGCAAATGGCTGCGCAACCAACCCTGGGTGGATGGCACCCGCATCGGCATCACCGGTGGCAGCTTTGGCGGTTATATGACTGCAATGGCCCTCACCTACGGATCCGATGTCTTTACCCATGGTATTGCCAATGCTTCCGTTATTGACTGGAGTCTTTACGACACGCACTATACCGAACGTTTTATGGATACACCTGCTGAAAATCCCGAAGGGTATAAGAAAACCTCTGTGCTTACCTATGCCGACCGTCTGAAAGGGGTGCTGCGTATTGTACACGGTACCACCGACGACAACGTGCATATGCAGAACAGTATCCAGCTGATCAATAAATTGCAGGATCTGGGTAAACCCTTTGAGATGATGATTTACCCCAACGAACGCCATGGCATCGGAGCCAATGTTCGCGCCAAACGCGATCACCTGGTTTCTGAAAATGCCAGCTTCTTCTACAAACACCTGCTGAATAAGCCGGTGCCTGAAGTATTCTGGAAAAAAACAGAGCGCAAAGCGTTCTAATGAATATGCTTCAAAAGGTGTTAGGACTTTATTGTAACTTAATAAGTCTTAACACCTTTTTCATATGTCTAACGATCAGTCCACGTCCACGCGTCGCCGTTTTATCACCCGCTTTACCGCCCCGTTTCTTGCCATGCCTCTGCTGGCGGTGAAGAATGCTCAAGCTTATAACGACACAGACTCCAATGCAACAGAAGCCCCCCGGAACGCCGGTGCCGCTGATACAACACCCTTTCAGGGCAGGGTTTTGCGTGTAGCCCTTATGGGATTGGGAGGTTATGCCAGTCGCGTTGCCGAAGCCATGCAGTCCTGCAAACGGGCACGTATAACCGGATTGATCAGTGGTACGCCTGAAAAGCTCGCTCAATGGCAGAAGAAATACAATGTGCCGGCGAAGAACTGTTATAACTACGAGAATTTCGACGCCATTCGAAACAACCCCGATATCGATGCCGTTTATATCATCACACCCAATGCCCTGCACCACGACCAGGCACTCCGGGTGGCCGCAGCGGGCAAACATGTGATCTGTGAAAAACCCATGGCCCTGAATGCGAAGGAGGCCCGCGAAATGGTAGATGCCTGCAAAAAAGCCGGCGTACAGTTGCTGGTGGGTTATCGCATGCGCTTCGAGGCCCACACCCAGGATATCATCAAAAAAAGAATGGAGGGTGTTTTTGGAAAGATCCTCTTCTTCCAGGGACTGACCGGATTCCGCATTGGCGATCCCAATCAATGGCGACTTAACAAGGCCCTGGCCGGCGGGGGTGCCATGATGGATATCGGCATTTATTCGGTTAATGGTGCCCGTTATATGGTGGGTGAAGATCCGGTTTGGGTAACTGCTCAGGAGACAAAAACCAATACCACTTTATTCAAGGAAGGGGTGGATGAAACCATCCAGTTTCAGATGGGCTTCCCCAGCGGTGCGGTGGCTTCCTGTTTGTCGACTTATAACATGAATTTCCTGGATCGTTTTTTCCTTGATGGTGAAAAAGGATTTGCCGAACTGCATCCTGCAATAGGATATGGCCCCATTAAGGGGAAAACCCATCTCGGTGATCTGAATTACCCGCATGCCATGCATCAGACGGCACAGATGGACGAAATGGCTGCCATGATCTTCGATAATAAAAAACCCCTGGTACCAGTAGATGGAATGGAAGGATGGAAGGATCTGGTTATTATCGATGCCATTTATAAGGCTGCGGCCACCGGTACAAAACAGATCATCAACTACCAGTAAGAAGAAAACCAACAAAAAAAGAGCCGCAATGCGGCTCTTAGTGTTTAAAGTTATTTACTGCTTTTTCAATCACACGCAAAAACCCTTGCATTACTTATTCATGGTATTCTTGGCTTCGATGCTCAGCGTAGCGTGTGGTACTGCGCGGAGACGCGCTTTGTCGATCAACTTACCGGTCACACGGCAGATACCGTAAGTTTTGTTCTCGATGCGCATCATAGCTTTTTCCAGGTGATCAATGAAAGTGATCTGACGGCTGGCCATCTGAGCCAGTTGTTCTCTTTCCATGCTCACACTTCCGTCTTCCATGGTCATATAACGGCTTTCACTTTCATCTCCGCCCATTTCATCCTTACGGGTGATCAGGCCCTGTAAATAAGCCAGTTCTTTTTTTGCAGCATCCAGTTTTTTGTTGATCAGTTCTCTGAACTCTGCCAATTCTGCATCACTGTATCGCATAGTAGGTCCGGTTTGAATGGGTGCCTCCTGATCCAGTACACTCTTTGTAAAGTCAGGATGGTACGGTTTGATAGTTTTGGTTTTAATTTCAGGCACCACCACTTTAGTGGGTCTTTCCTCGGGCGGAGGTGCCGGTTTCTTGATGGGTATGGGGGTGGTTTGCTTGGAATCATCCTTCACCGTAGCCGGTTTCATAACGGATGGTTTTCCAATGGGCTGACGGATGGTTTTCACCGCCGCCTTTTTCCCCTTGGCTGCAGCTGTCGGTTTTTTTGCTGCAGTTTCCTCAGCCTGAGGTATTTCAGGTTTTACGGCTTCCGCCTTCTTAACGGGTTCGGGTTTCGGTGCTTCCACTTTTTTGGCTGCTGCAGCCTTGGCCGGTGCCGCCTTGGTGGCAGTCTTAGCAGGAGCAGCTTTGGCTGAAGCAGATTTAGTGGAGGTTTTAGCCGGTGCAGCTTTTGTAGCAGCTTTGGCCGGTGCGGATTTTGCTGCCGCTTTCGCAGGAGCTGCCTTCGATGCAGCCGCTTTAACCGGTGCAGCCTTTTTGGTAGCCGCCGCTTTGGCCGGTGCCTTGGCTGCTTTCGCTACCTTGGACGGTGCTGCCTTTGCTGCGGGCTTTGCCGATTTGCTGGCCGCCTTCGCCGCCGGTTTTGCCGCCGCTTTCTTAGCGGGAGCAGGTTTTGCGGCCGCTTTCTTCGTAGCAGAAGCTTTGGAAGCCTTACTGCTGGCCGCCGATTTTGCCGGTGCAACTTTTTTCGCTGATCCGGCTGACTTGGCAGCCGGTGCTTTTTTGCTTGTTGCCATATTTAATTCCTTTTTCCGGTGATCAATGATCCCATATCAGGATCTGGTTACTTTGTTGACCCAAACTTTAACCTCCTGCTCATTTACTTCAACAGGCAGGGCATCGTTCAGTTGATCTACCAATTCGAGCTCATCCGCCA
>DATCJQ010000289.1:0-5138 GCA_036562745.1 Flavihumibacter sp. | reverse complement strand
GTTCGTGAACCATTACTATACGCTCCCTGTTTTTGGGGAGCTTTTTTTATGCATTTCCCGCAGGTGCCACCCGCGTTGCAGAATTGACATTGGCTGCAGTTGGAACAAGCGTTACAAGGATCTTTGCCGTAACACTTTGCGACTATTTTTCCTGTTCGGGGGTCGATTGTTGCTGACAACGCGTTTTTAGGCAACGCCGTTTCAGATATTACCAATGCAGATATCGCAGATTCTGATAATGAAGTTCCGGAATATGAAGTTTCAGAAAGCGCGGTTTTCAGTCCGCTCATAATAGCGGTTGCTGTGTTTGCATTCGAAGATGTGCCGGACCCGGCCATATCCGTCCCGCTTAACCCGGGCTTTCCGGGCATCAGAAATAATGTTACTGCCAGAATCAGAAGCCTGGAATGGAAGTTCATGGTCAGGGTTTAATGGTTCTTCTAAATTAAGCTTTAGCAGGCGGATTTGCAAGCCCCGAACGCTGGTATCGTTATTGTATACGCGGCATTATGATCTTCCGCCGCGAAAAACTGGGTAAGGGATTCCGCTACCTCGATAAGGAGGGGAAGGTGGTAAGGAATCCCGTATTGATGGACTATTTTAAATCGCTGGTGATTCCGCCGGCATGGAAAGATGTGGTCATCAACAATTCACCGCGCGCCAAGATCCTGGCAACCGGATACGATGCAAAGGGGCGGAAGCAGTATATCTACAACCCAAAATTCCGACAGCAAAAGGAAAACGAGAAATTCGATCGCATCCTTCGCTTTGCCGCGGAGTTGGAACATATGCGAAGGGTAACCGGCCAACATCTACGCAAACGAAAACCGACCCGCGAGAAAGTGCTGGCCACCATGGTGCGACTGCTGGATACGGCATTTTTTCGTCCGGGTAATGATCACTATTCGAAATCCAATAACAGTTATGGACTAACGACCTTGCGTAGCCGACATCTCACTATAGATGGTGATGAGATGATATTTTGCTACAAAGGAAAATCGGGACAGGAGCAGGAAAAGAGAATTGTGGATGAACGACTCACGAAAATCGTGAAGGAACTGGATGAACTGCCGGGTTATGAAATCTTCAAATATTATGATGAAAACGGTGTGCTGCAGGATGTGAAAAGTAATCATCTGAATGAGTATATCCGGGAGATTATGGGAGAGGAATTTTCGGCCAAAGATTTTCGTACCTGGGCAGGGACGGTTATTGCGGCTATTGCGCTGAAGGAATTGGGCGCCGTGGAAGAAAAGGACCAGAAAACATTGAAGAAAAATATCCGCGATGCAGTGGTATCCGTGAGTGAGAAACTGGGAAATACGCCGGCCATCGCGCGAAGTTCCTATATCGATCCGCGCGTGATCGAGCATTATACTCATGGGAAAACGCTCGCTAACGTAGACAGGCAGGTGAAACGATTACTCAAAACAAATGAACAGTTATCTGTGGAGGAACTAGGCGTATTGTGCCTTCTTAAAAAGAATCTGGATAAATAAAGGTCCGGTTTTAGTTGAACCGGGTGAAGTATTGCAAAATGGCCTGTTTTTGTGTATAAATGTTTAAATTCATTTATATCAAAACCAAACACTTGCCAAATGCTTAGAAGCAGTTTCCTCCTCGTATTGCTGAGCTTCAGCACCGTCCTTTTCGCCCAACAGAAGTTCAATGGTCTGGATATGAACCTGGGCAATCTATCGCGGCTTTCCGATGCCAAAACCCGGTCCATCAGTCCCGAAAATTTCACCGGCGCCAAGGGCAGGGGTGGCATGGCCGATGCCGTAAAAGACAAGGGCAAGCGCAATGTTGCCAACGCAGCCAATGAAGCGCGCGACCTGGGCACGGGCTGGAAAGTCAATCCCTTTATCATCGTAAATCCGAAGGAAACGATCACCATAGCCGAAATGGAAGGTCCCGGTGCCATCCAGCATATCTGGATGACACCCACCGGCAACTGGAATTTCACCATCATCCGCTTTTATTGGGATGATGAGAAGACCCCCTCGGTGGAAGCTCCGCTCGGTGCATTTTTCGGTATGGGCTGGAACGAATACGCTCCGCTGAACAGCCTCGCGATGACCGTGAATCCCGGCAGTGCCTTCAACTCCTACTGGAAGATGCCCTTCCGCAGGAAATGTCGTATCACGGTGGAAAATATCAATGATTTGGAACCGATGCGTCTGTACTACCAGATAGATTATACACTCACTGATATCGGCGAGGACGAAGCCTATTTCCATGCGCAGTACCGCCGCTCCAATGCCACCAATAACAAGACCAGCATCCACACCATCATCGATGGAATTAAAGGCAAGGGGCATTATGTTGGAACCTATATGGGCGTTGGCGTTACCAATAACGGATGGTGGGGCGAAGGCGAAATCAAATTCTATATGGATGGCGATAAAGACTACGCCACCATTGTGGGCACGGGCACGGAAGACTATTTCTGTGGTTCCTATAATTTCGAAAATAAGGCCACGCGTCAGTACCAGGAATTCTCCACGGCTTATGCCGGATTACATCAGGTGATTCGTCCCGATGGACTTTATCGCTCACAACAACGCTTCGGCATGTATCGGTGGCATATCATGGATCCCGTTCGGTTTGACGGCGATCTGAAAGTGACCATTCAGGACCTGGGCTGGCACCATGGCGGACGCTATCTGCCCCAGCATTCAGATATTATCACCGTGGCGTATTGGTATCAACGCGAACCGCATGCTCCGTTTCCGGCACTTCCGCATAAAGACGAGCTGGAAGTTAATTAAGGTCCTTTCTATCACAATCAGTGTTTATCGGTTCCGGCCGGCCTCGCCCGGGTAGAGCTTGGCAACCGGGGTGGATTGCAGAAACTCCTTGGTATCGATATTCAACGCGGTGAGGCGTTTACCGAAGCCCGCACCCGTATCCAAGTTCCAGAGATTTGCGCGGTTCACCGGGGTTTCAATGCCGTAATTGGTCGTGGGGGTATGACCGATATAAATCTCCCGGAAATTTTTGAGCCGCTTGGGGTAGAAGGGGTGATCAACGGGAAGCGAACTGTCCATGGAGAGAGCCATCTCCCAAAGCGAGCGATCCCAATAATAATTGGTTTCGTAATGTTCCTTCAGCGGACCATGCATGGACGCGAATCCCGCATGGATAAAAAGCCGGTTTTCGTTATCGATATGATAGTTGATCAGTGAGGCGAAAAACTCGGAGTGCCGGCGACGCTGTTCGGCTGGGTAGTTTGCATAGCTCTGTTGCGTGGTGATGCCACCCGACTGCAGCCAGATGAGTTCCTCCTTGATCGCACGTCCCGCGAGCCAGTCCTCACACCATTTATCATGATTTCCACGCAGGAAAATACAGCGGCATTGTGATTTCAGTTCGATCAGATAATCGACGGTTTGGGCGGCTTCTGACCAGCTGTCGACATAATCGCCCAGGAAGATCAGCAGGTCCTCCGGCCGGGGCTGGATAAGTTCAAGCAGCTCCTTCAGCGCCCGGAGTGCGCCATGGATATCACCAATCACAAAAGTCCTGTTCATAGCTTCAATGAGTACTCTTTAATCTGTGAAAAATAATTAAATTCAAATACCAAAACTCCTTAATGTGAAAAACACCAACGCTGACACTTTTCTGGCTGAGCTCACGCATCCCCTTAAGCCCGAGATTCTTGAACTTCGCCAAATCATCCTATCGGCGAACAGGAAGTTTACCGAACACATTAAATGGAATGCACCAAGTTATTGCATCGATGGCGAAGATCGTGTAACATTCAACCTGAAAAATCCCAAAACCGTACGGCTCATCCTGCATTGTGGTGTTAAGGTGAAGGCAAGAAAGCTCCGGGAAAAGTTCAGTGCCGATTTGCCGCCCCTGCTCGATTGGGTGGCTGAAGATCGCGCTGTATTGCATGTATCCGACATGATCGATGTTATGCAGAAAAAGCGCTCCATCATACAGATCATCAACGAGTGGGTGCGATTAACCTCCTGATCCATTTCTCCAGCTCCACGGCATGGAATACCAGGGCCGCCAGTCCGATACAAATCAACAGCTCGTTCAGGGTAAGGGGAGCGGTCTTAAATATCTTATTGGCAAAGGGCAGGTAGATCACACCCAGCTGCACGAGAAAGGTTCCGATCAGGGCCACTGCAAGCATGGGATTGGAGAAAATTCCTTTTTCATAAATGAACATATAATCGCTTCGGATGGCGAGTACATGTCCCAATTGCGCCAGCGATAACACTGTAAATACCATGGTCTGCCAGTTGGGGTGGTCGTTATGCAGTGCCCAGGCCTGTACGCCCAGCGTCACCGAGGCCATCAGGATGCCCACCCAAACGATATGATATCCGGTTCCCTCGGAGAACAAGCCCTCATCCGTACGGCGGGGCGGTCGTTTCATGATATTGTCGTCGGCTTTTTCGGCGCTGAGCGCGAGTCCGGGCAACCCATCCGTCACCAGGTTGATCCAAAGGATATGAATAGGCAGCAGGGGAATGGGCATACCCAGCAGGGGCGCCAGGAAGATGGTCCAGATTTCCGCCCCGTTGCAGGTCATGATATACTTCACAAACTTGCGGATATTGTCGTAGATCCGCCGGCCTTCTTCCACCGCACGCACGATGGTGGTGAAATTATCATCCAGCAAAATCATATGCGCGGCTTCCTTGCTCACATCGGTTCCGGTAATTCCCATGGCCACTCCGATATTGGCGGCTTTCAGCGAGGGCGCATCGTTCACGCCATCGCCGGTCATGGCCACAAAATGTTTCCTGCGCTGCAGTGAATGCACGATGGCCAGTTTCTGTTCGGGCGATACCCGCGCGTACACCCGAATCCTTTCCACTTTGGAATCGAGTTCTTCGGCACTCATCGCGGCCAGTTCCTTACCCGTAACCGTTAGTTCATCTTTTTTCAGCAGGCCGATTTCGCGGGCGATGGCTGCCGCCGTTTCGGGGTGATCTCCCGTAATCATCACCGGTTGAATGCCGGCGGTTTTACAATCCTCGATCGCGTCTTTCACCTCGCTTCGGGCGGGATCGATCATTCCCGTTAATCCGGCCGGAAGCAGATCACGTTCCACATGCTCCACATCAAAGGGATTCGGCAACTGATCGAGGATGCGGTAGCCATAGGCGATAACG
>DATCJQ010000286.1:0-5594 GCA_036562745.1 Flavihumibacter sp. | reverse complement strand
GGCGCTGGAACTGAACCGCAATGAAAACGCAAGCATAAGAGCAGAAGAAGACAAGCTCATTATGCAAGGACAATTGCCCAGCGGTAAGGACAAGGGCATGCGCTTCGCATCGGTGGCTCAACCTCGGGTGAAGGGTGGAACCGTTAAAGCGGATAAGATAGGTGAGCGGCCCGTCCTTCGCGTCGAAAATGCCGATGAGTTGATTATAAAAATCGCGGCAGCTACCGATTATGACTATGCGAATTATCAATTGAGCGGCAAAGATCCCCTGCCGGAGGCATTGAATTATCTGAAAGCGGATCAGGACTATGCTTCGGCACTTGCAAAAAATATGGATGTATTCGGCAGCTATTATAACCGAAATCAGTGGAACATGCCGGAAAACCCGGATGTGGTTTCGCTGAGCACACAGGAAAGACTGGAGCGCTATGCCGATCAGGCTACGGTTCAGTCAGACCCCACGCTGCCCATTCTCTATTACAATTTCGGGCGATACCTGATGATTTCTTCTTCCCGTCCAGGTTTATTGCCTGCGAACCTGCAGGGACTTTGGGCTGAAGAGTATCAGACTCCCTGGAACGGTGATTATCATCTGAACATCAATATCCAGATGAATTACTGGCTCACAGAAACTACGAATCTGTCTGATTTGGGTGAGCCACTATTCCGCTTCACCAGGGCACTGGTTCCCAACGGAACTAAAACTGCCAAAGCCTATTATAACGCGAAAGGGTGGACGGCACATGTGATTTCCAATCCCTGGTTATACACATCTCCGGGCGAAGGAGCTGAATGGGGCTCTACGCTGACGGGCGGAGCGTGGTTATGCGAACATATCTGGGAACATTTCCGCTTTACGCGCGATACGGCCTTCCTGCGGGAATATTATCCCGTTATGAGAGGGGCTGCGCAATTCCTGCAATCGATCCTCATTGAATCTCCCAAACACGGGTATCTGGTGACTGCGCCCTCGAATTCGCCCGAGCACGCATATATCATGCCGAACGGATTCCGCGGCAATACGGCGATGGGCCCCACCATGGACATGCAGATTGTGCGGGAACTCTTCAATGCATGCATTCAGTCGACCAATATATTGGGAACGGATGGAGAATGGAAAAAAGAACTCGAGGCCACGGTGCCCCGCCTGGCTCCAAACAAGGTAGGTGCTGCCGGTGACCTGAACGAGTGGCTCGACGACTGGGAAGATGGCGAACCTCAACACCGACATGTTTCGCATCTGTATGGATTGCATCCCTATGATGAGATCACGCCCTGGGATACTCCTGATCTGGCCGCGGCGGCGCGAAAGACCCTGGAAGTAAGGGGCGATGGGGGCACGGGTTGGAGCAAGGCCTGGAAAATTGCGTTTTGGGCTCGCCTCGGGGATGGGGATCATGCGGCAAAAATGGTTCGGCAATTGCTGATTCCGACTAAGAGTCATGGTACCGATATGGCCAATGGTGGCGGTATCTATCCGAATTTATTCTGTGCGCATCCGCCTTTCCAGATCGATGGCAATTTCGGCGGAACGGCCGCCATGGCGGAGATGCTGCTGCAGAGTCATGGTGCAGATCAGGCTATCCGCTTCCTGCCCGCGCTTCCTTCATCGGCAGATTGGTCCAAAGGTGAAGCGAAGGGTATGACGGCGAGAAATGGCTTCGAGCTGGCGTTTAGCTGGACCAATGGGGCGCTCGAATCTGCGGAGATTTTATCCCGCAAGGGCGAAACCTGCCGGCTTATGTTGCCGAAGGGGAAGAAAGTGACGAACGCGGACGGTACGGTGCTTGCTGAGGCAAGCAATCAGGATAAACTCGTGGAATTCAGCACGGTAAAGGGTGGGAAGTATCGGATCCGGTAAACTTGACTCGAGGAAGAATGTCGTAAATTAGCGCCGCAAGCAAACAAACCGACATGATTCAAGAACTGCAGCAACTGGCTCGTCAACTGGAAGGAGAGTTATATTACGATGCTGCGATGCGAACACTTTATGCTACGGATGCATCCGCTTACCGCGAGCTGCCCCTGGCTGTTGCGATTCCCAAACATGAGCAGGATATCAAAACGCTGATCGCGTTTGCACATAAACATAAGACATCGCTGATACCGCGTACTGCGGGGACCTCACTGGCCGGACAGGTGGTGGGTTCCGGGATCGTGGTGGATGTATCGCGGACCTTTACCAAAATTCTGGAGCTGAATAAGGAGGAACGCTGGGTGCGTGTGCAACCCGGTGTGATCCGCGACGAACTTAATATGTTCCTGAAACCGCATGGATTGTTTTTCGGTCCCGAAACCAGTACCGCTAACCGCGCGATGATCGGCGGGATGGTGGGAAATAATTCCTGCGGATCCAATTCGGTGGTGTATCGCAGCACGCGTGAGCACCTGCTGGAGGTGAAAGCCATCCTCAGTGATGGTTCCGATGCTGTTTTCAAGACGGTGAGCCTGGATGAGTTTCATGCCAAGTGTGAGGGCGACGCTCTGGAGAACCAGATCTATCGTAAGGTTCGTTCGCTGTTGAGCAATTACGAAAATCAGGAGGAGATCCGCCGTGAGTTCCCAAAGAAAACGGTGGAGCGCCGCAATACCGGTTATGCGGTGGACCTGTTGCTGGATACAGCTCCCTTTACTGCGGGCATGCCCGATTTCAATTTCTGTTCGCTGATTGCGGGTTCCGAGGGCACCCTGGCATTTCTGACGGAAATCAAGCTGAATGTGGTGCCCCTGCCTCCGAAGGAAATCGGATTGCTTTGCGTACATTTTAATTCGATTGATGAATCGCTTCGGGCGAATCTGATCGCGCTGAAATATAAACCCAGTGCAAGTGAACTGATCGATCATTATATCCTTGAATGCACCAAGCAGAACCGCGAACAGATGCAGAACCGGTTTTTTGTGCAGGGCGATCCCGGTGCGATCTTGGTGGTGGAGTTTGCGCGGGAAACCCGTGAGGAGATCGAACGGGATGCCGCAGCCTGTGAAGCGGAAATGCGCGCAGCCGGATTGGGTTATCATTTCCCACTGTTGTTTGGCGCGGATACGAAGAAGATCTGGACATTGCGTAAGGCAGGACTCGGGTTATTGTCTAATCTTCCCGGTGATGAGAAGGCTGTTCCGGTTATTGAAGATACCGCAGTGGATGTGGAGGATCTGCCGGATTTCATTCGTGAATTCAACGAGATTCTGGCGAAACACGGACTGTATTCCGTGCATTATGCGCATGCGGGATCCGGGGAACTGCATCTTCGTCCGATTTTGAATCTGAAGACCGAGGAGGGCAATCGCATGTTCCGCGTGATAGCGGAAGAGATCGCGACCCTCGTGAAAAAATATAAGGGGTCTCTGAGTGGTGAACACGGCGATGGCCGCTTGCGTGGCGAGTTTATCAAACAGATGGTAGGGGAGAAAAACTACGAACTGCTGCGTGAAATCAAGAAAGCCTGGGATCCGCATAATATTTTCAATCCGAACAAGATTGTGGATACGCCGCCGATGGATACCATGCTAAGGTATACACCCGGACAAAAAACACCGGAGTTCAAAACGGTGTTCCGGTATTACAATCAGAATGTGCTGCAGCATGCCGAGCAGTGTAATGGTTCAGGCGATTGTCGCAAAACACATCTGAGTGGTGGCACCATGTGTCCATCGTATATGGCTACCCGAAATGAGAAAGATACCACCCGGGCACGGGCGAATATTCTGCGCGAGTTTCTGACCCGTTCCGATAAGGCCAACCGTTTTGATCACGAGGAGATCAAGGAAGTTATGGATCTCTGTCTGAGTTGTAAGGCCTGTAAGTCTGAATGTCCCTCGAATGTGGACATGGCCAAGCTCAAGACGGAGTTTCTGCAGCAATATTATGACGCCAACGGGGTTCCGCTGCGCAGCCGGCTGATTGCGAATTTTACGCTCACTGCCCGTTTGGGCTCCGTGGCGCCCGGCTTGTACAATTTCGCCATGACTAATAAGGTTGTGAGCAAATGGATCAAAAATTTCACGGGCTTTGCGCTGGAGCGATCCATGCCCACCCTGCATAACACCACGCTAAAAAGCTGGTTTAAATCACGCGTGAAAACCACTTCCCGTCGGGTACCCGTCGGGCACCCGACGGGTACCCGACGGGTGTACCTGTTCTGCGACGAGTTCACGAACTACAATGACGTGGAGATCGGGCAGAAGGCGGTGCTGTTGCTGGAGCGGCTGGGTTACGAGGTGGTGATCCCCGATCATGAAGAAAGCGGCAGGAGCTGGATGTCGAAGGGCTTGCTGCGAAAGGCAAAGGAAATTGCCAATCGGAATATTGAGAAGCTGCGTCCGATTATCAGCGACGAAACTCCGCTGATCGGTATTGAACCCTCGGCTATTCTGACTTTCCGCGACGAATATATTGATCTGGCGAGTGATGAGTTGTTCGAGGACGCAAAAGCGTTGTCGCAAAATGTTTATATGATCGATGAGTTCCTGGCGAAGGAAATCAGCCTGGCGCGGATTTCACCCGAGGCTTTTACGAAGGAAAAAAGGGTGATTAAACTGCATGGGCATTGTCAGCAGAAAGCCGTTTCTTCCGTGGGACCGTCAGTGCAGCTATTGTCATTGCCCGAGAATTACAGCGTCGAAACGATCCCCAGCGGTTGTTGCGGTATGGCTGGCTCATTCGGTTATGAGAAGGAGCACTATGAGATCTCGATGAAAGTGGGTGAGCTGGTCTTGTTACCCACCGTGCGTGCTGCATCTGAGGATACGATCATTGCGGCACCGGGCACATCCTGTCGTCATCAGATTAAAGATGGTACGGGAAGAAAAGCCAAGCACCCGGTGGAAGTGCTTTATGAGGCGTTGGTGTGAGAACAAATACTAACTCAATAGCCCCGTTTGTTTACTTTTTTCGTGGGTCGGTGATATAAAAGAAAAAGGCCCATGAAGAAAAGCCAGTATTAACAGCCAGGGGTAGTCGCACAATTGTTTTTCATCCCGTTATATAGGGTGAAAAAACCGTATCTTTCTGGAAAAGTTTAGAATCGTTTTGGAAACCCTGACCGATTGGACGAATGAGCATCCCGACCGGCTGTTGCATCAGATTTATGCGGACAATCTGCCCTGGATGGAAAGCTATCTGATCCAGAATTCCGGAACTCAGTCGGATGCACACGACCTTTTTCAGGAGAGCATCACAGCGGCCTGGATCAACCTCAAAACGGGGCGGTTCACCGGTACCCGCGAACAATTCAATGCGTACATACGCCAGATTGCCCGACACAAATGGATCAATGAATTGAGATCCCGCTCCCGGAAAAAAACGATTTCGACCGAGATCATTCCCGAGCGGGGCGATGATCTGCCGTCTGGAGATGACGCTGAAAACGCGGAAAAACTTCAGGCCAGCTTTCGGGAACTGGGTGAAAAATGCCGGCAAATTCTGGGACTCTACTATTATCAAAAAAAATCAATGGCTGAAATCGCGGTTCAAATGGAGAACACCGAAAACAGTATTAAAACCATAAAATATCGCTGCATGATGCAGTTGCGCCAGTTATTCCTTGAAAAAAGCCGTCAAAATGGAGGAAAATAAGAACCATATTGATCAAACC
>DATCJQ010000285.1:0-3214 GCA_036562745.1 Flavihumibacter sp. | reverse complement strand
GGATGGACTGGAAGCAGTACTGATCGCAACGGCGGCCAAATGGTCGGTGGAGAAAAAAAGGCCGGTGAGCATCGCCGAAGTGAAAGCTATTTTGTAATTATGCCCGATTGTTAGGTATGGCAAAAAAAGTGTCCATCAAAGATATCGCAATGGAGGCCGGCGTATCCGCTACGACGGTCTCCATTGTATTGAATGGACGGGCCCGCGAAATGAAGATCAGCGAGGCCATGACCCGCAAGATTGAAAAGCTGGCGGAGAAAATGCAGTACCGTCCCAATCATTTTGCAAAGGGACTACGCACCGGTAAAACCCATACGATCGGTCTGATTGTGGATGATATTTCCAACTATTTTTTCGGACATCTGGCCAAGGTAGTGGAGGAGGAGGCCGATAAAAAAGGCTATACCGTGATGTTCTGCAGCAGCGAAAACAAGGAGGGAAAATCGCGCAATATTCTCAGCATGCTGGTGGATAAACATATGGATGGTTATATCATCGCGCCTACTACCTTCATGTTGCCTGAAATCCAGAAACTGATTGCCGAGAAAAGGCCCACGGTACTGATCGACCGGTATTATCCGGAAATCAGTTCCAGTTTTGTAACGGTGGACAATTTCGCCGGGGCACTGGATGCCGTGAATCATCTCTCGGCAAAGGGACATAAGCGCATCGCGCTCGTTACCAATGCAACCGAACAGCTCCAGATGAAGGAGCGGATCGACGGCTATTTATCGGGATTGAAGAAAAACAAATTGCCGGTTCGGGAAGAGCTGATTCTGAAAATTCCCTTCGGCCGGCCCGAAGCCAAACTCGTGAAAGACCTTGTGAAGTTTTTCACCAAACACAAGGGCGAAATCGATGCCGTATTTTTTACTTCCAACAACCTGGGAATTGCCGGTCTCGAAGCCTTCAGCGTACTTGGTATTTCGGTACCCGAAGAACTGTCTGTTATATGCTTTGATGATAACGATTTGTTCCGTCTGGGCAAACCCGGCATTACTGTAATGAGCCAGCCCATCAAGCAAATGGCCAGGAAAGCCCTTGAACTGCTCGTGAAAGAAATCGATAGTTCCGAGCAATCTCCCTCGCATGTAGTATTACAAACGCAGTTGATTGAACGCAGTTCAGTGAAGGATCTTTAGGTAAAGGGGCTATTTTTGCCAAAAATTGTATGCGTTCATTAGCCTGGATCTGTGTGTTGCTCTTTCCCGCTTTTGCTTTTGCGCAGCAGGAAGAAGCTGTGTTCAATGAGAAAAAGGATACCACCATTTATCGCTTCGGTTTTACCGGTACGGGTAACGTTAACAAGACCCGCGCGAATGGAACCAGCTATATCTTCAATAATGCCACCCGCTTTAGTGTAGATAAACGAATCCTTACCGTGAATGCCTATGCCAACTGGATTTACGGCGAAAATACCAGCACTAAAACCAACCACGATTTCCTCGCCACCCTCGATGCCGATTTGTTCAAACATACCCGCAAATTGTATTACTGGGCGCTGGCCACCTACGAGAAAAGTTTCTCCCTGAAAATTGATGATCGTTTTCAGGTAGGTGCGGGACTGGGTTACACGCTGGTGAACTCCAATCAGCTGAACCTGGTGGTAACAGACGGACTGCTCTATGAAAAAACCGATCTGCGCGAAACCGATAAATACGGAAGGAATAATTACGAAACCGTCCGGAACTCGTTCCGCCTGAAGAATCGGTTGAAGATATCAGAGCTGATCACGGTGGATGGGGTGCATTTTCTGCAGCATTCCCTCTCAGACAGCGAAGACTATATTATCCGCACCACCAATACGGTGAATTTCAAGATAAAGAAATGGCTGAGTTTTACGGTGGGACTCACCTACAACAAACTGAATTTTACCAAGTCGGAGAACCTGCTCTTCAACTACGGTATCACTATAGAGAATACCTTCTGAGAATGTCGAAGGCCTTCTGAGAATGTCGAATGCCTTCTGAGAATGTTGAATGCTTTCGGAGAATGTTGAACGCCTTTATTGAATTCCTTTCGAATGGGGAGACCGTTGCGACCCTATTCCGCGACTCTGATATTGGCCTCGGTGCCTCCGGAATGACACAATGCAAATCCCTCCCGGGTAATCCGCACCAGGGTAAAACGTTCCTGCTGCTGGATTTCCACCAGTCCCTGTTTAGCCAATTGATGTATATGCTCCAGGATCGTGTCCCAGGGCAAAAACTGCCGCACTATAATCTGTGCAGGCTTGCAAGGGTAACTCGTCGGGTCTGAGTCATCCTTAACGATATTGTAAATGGTCTGGAGCGTCGAATAGGGATGTTCCATATCTGCCAAAATAAGGGGATAAATTTTAATGTGAAAACAAAGTTTTCAACATTTTATCCTTCCCCCATATCGCCTCCGCCATTCCGGTCGCCACCCCTGCGCTTAAAGATATCAAGATCGGCCCGGCCGAAGCGGTAGCTGAAGGTCAGCCGAACCGAACGGACGTTCCAGCGGCGGTAGGAATCCTGGTAAAAATTCTCGGTATCGGTAATATTTCCGAAGCGGCGGGAATTGAATACATCATTGACATTGAATGTGATAGTACCCGCATTGTTCTTGAGGAAATCCTTCCGGATGGCGAAATCCATATAGTATTGTTCCTTGGTCTTGCCCTGGGCCATTACGCGGGGCGACTGGTATTCTCCCGATAACTGGAAAGACAGGTTATTCAGCAGGGCGGCATTGGGCTGAACGATCTTGTAGTTCATCATCAGCTTGGTGCTCCAGTTGAAGCCGGTATTGCTCATATCCACGCCCCTTACCTCAGCTTTCAGATCGCGGTATTGGGTATTCAGGCTGGGGGTGAGGTCAAAGTACTTCCCAATCTTTTGCTGCCAGGTTACTTCCACACCCATCCGGTTGGTGCGGTCGGCATTGATAAATGTATTGAGGATCGCATTGGGATCGATGGCCGCATTGTTCAGCTTCTCATACTCCTCGGTGGTGAGGGTGTCGCTGAACAGGGTGATGTCTTCGGTATTGTTTCGCAGGTAACTTGAAATCAGCAGGTTGCCCGAAGAATAGTTTTTATTGTAGTTGATTTCGAATGAATTGGTGAACTCGGGTTCCAGTTCCGGATTACCCTTCCGCAGGTTCAGCGGGTCGGAAATATCCACATAGGGGTTGATTTCCCGGAAACCCGGCCGGTTGATCCGGCGTGAGAAGTTGAACTGGATATCAT
>DATCJQ010000273.1:0-17286 GCA_036562745.1 Flavihumibacter sp. | reverse complement strand
GGATGTATTTGCTATCGGGGAACACCATCGTCCCGATTATGCCGTTTCCTCTCCCACCACCGTGCTGGCCGCGGCGGCAGTCAGAACAAAGCACATCAAACTGAGTTCGGGCGTAACCGTACTTAGTTCCGATGATCCGGTTCGGGTATTCCAGCAATTTGCAACGGTGGATCTGCTTTCCGACGGTCGTGCCGAAATCATGGCCGGACGCGGGTCCTTCATCGAGTCCTTCCCGCTCTTTGGTTATAATCTTCGCGATTATGATGTGCTGTTTTCCGAAAAACTGGATATGCTGATTGAACTGAATCGCTCCGAAAAAATCACCTGGGAAGGGAAGGTAACGCAAACCATTCCTAACAGGGGTGTATATCCGAGACCCTGTCAGGAAAAATTACCCATATGGGTGGCAGTAGGCGGTACACCGGAATCAGTGGTACGTGCAGCAGAAAAAGGACTGCCCATGATGCTGGCTATCATTGGCGGATCGCCCAAACAATTCGGTCCATATAGTAAACTCTATCGCGAGCTTTATGAAAAAGCGGGGCATGATCCCGCACTGTATCAACTTGGGGTGAACTCACACACATACATAGCCGAAAACTCGCAGCAGGCGCTGGATGAATTCTACCCGCCCTATTCCGAAGTAATGACACGCATCGGCCGGGAAAGAGGCTGGCCGGGTATGAGCCGGGATCAGTTTAATGCTTCCGCAGCTTCCGGTGGTGCTTTACTGGTGGGATCACCCGCTCAGGTGGTGGAGAAGATACTTTGGGAGCATGAGATGCTGGGCAATACGCGTTTTCTGGCTCAGATGAGCATCGGTGCCCTGCCCCATGCACAGGCGATGAAATCCATCGAACTGCTGGGAACAAAGGTTGCGCCTGAAGTGAAAAAACACTTCGGCAAAAAAGGCAGTTAATCCAGCCTGATTTCGATATCGCCGCCAACAGGATAAGCCTGGCAGGAGAGAAACCGTCCGGCTGACACTTCCTCGTCCATCAGCACTTCATTATAGGCCATCCACACTTTTCCTTTGGTGCAGGTGGCCACGCAACTGCCGCATCTTCCCGCTTCGCAGCTAAAGGGAATTTGTATTCCCTTCTCCTTTGCAGCAGCGAGAATGGTCTGGGGATATTGCACCCTGAGGCGATAATTGGTTTCGCCCTCCCTGATCAACACTTCATGCGCCTCCTTATCAGGCGGAGCAGGTTTATGCAGGCGCGGAAGCGTATCGAAATTCTCCTTGTGTATTGCCTGCATCGGAATGCCTTCTGCTAGCAGTGTGAGTTGTACCATGCGCATATAATCCCAGGGACCGCAGAGATAGCAGCGGATATGCTGACGATCGGTTTTCAGATACTGTTCCAGCAACTGCGGCAGCAACCATTTACTGAGACGACTATTGAACACATCCAGGAGATCACTGAACAAAAAACGCAATTGAAAGCGATCGGGATAAGCCCTCTGCAATTCGATCAGCTCATCGTGAAAAATGGCTTGCTCTCTGTTTTTATTGCTATAGATAAGCACCACTTCCCGGGAGGAATCGTGCAGTATGGTTTTGATCAGTGAGAAGCAAGGTGTAATACCACTTCCTGCCGCGAAGAAAATATGCTGGGAGATTTCCTTCCAGTTGGATGTTAGTTTAAACAATCCGCTTACTGCGCTTGCCTGCAGGCGATCGCCGGGCCGCGTCTGTTCCACCAGTTTTCTCGAGAACTCCCCGTTCACCACGCGTTTGATAGTAATGGCCGGTGTTTCTCCGAGCGAAGGTGCCGAGGAGAAGGAATAACTTCTTCTCTTCTCTCCGAATGGCGTTGGAAAAACCAGTGTGATAAACTGACCCGCTTCATACCGGAGCTCCAGCCCATCGCTGCGTTTAAGCATAAGCGTTACTGCATCTTTACTCTCCCTCTTAACTTCCTGAATTATCAGCTCCATAACCGGGTTGCGTTTGTTTTAACAGGGGTGAAAATTAGCGGAATTTTTCCGGGCAATGTATAAGGGATTCCCTTCGGAAAGGCAGGATTATTTTCGGAGATGCAGAATTCCCTTCGGGGAGGCTGGCGTCCCTTCGGGGATGCTGGAACTCCCCGGAAGACGCCGACATTCCCTGAGAATTCGCCGCTGGAACAACACCGGTTTCCCCAGGGAAAACATCCGGAGTTCCCTTTGGCATTACTCCCAAACAGTCCCCGTACACTCCCCGGGCGATCGCTTTGCCCCTCCCTGTGACCTGCTTAGGGCCTCCCTAGGGAGTCCCTAGGGGAGAATTCGGTGAAAAAACGGGGGGTGAATAGGCGAAAAACCGGTCAAAACACGGATTTTTACCAAAAGTTGTGTGCAACTTATTAACACCTGTGAAGTAAGCGTAATCTATCTGAGTTTAATTCCTATATTGGACCGGTAAACAATCATTCTTAAAATAGACCATCATGGCCAAAGCAACCAAAAAAGCCGCCGCAAAAAAGGCCGCTCCGAAAAAAGCAGCCGCAAAGAAAGCTGCACCGAAAAAAGCCGCTAAAAAAGCTGCACCCGCTAAGAAAGCCGCAAAAAAAGCAGCTCCGGCTAAGAAAGCTGCTGCTAAAAAAGCCGCTCCGAAAAAAGCCGCAAAGAAAGCAGCTCCGAAAAAAGCCGCTAAAAAGCGTACTCCTAACGCAGCCTTCATGGCCCCGCTGACTCCCAGCGCAGCATTGGCAGATGTTATTGGTAGCAAACCCGCTTCTCGTCCCGACATCACGAAGAAGATTTGGGATTATATCAAGAAAAACAAATTGCAGGACAGCACCAATAAGCGCATGATCAATGCCGATGCAAAATTGAAACCCCTATTCGGTGGCAAGTCTCAGATCTCCATGTTCGATCTGGCCAAAATCGTTAGCGCAAACGTTAAGTAATCACGGCTTTTTTCGCTGACAAAACCATAACTGGATCCACACCCGGGTATGGTTTTTTTTATGCCCCCACCTCTGGTTGAAGGATATTCGGTAAATTCGATTGTGCATCCTTTAATTTTCATATCGCAATGGGTACTGCACCCTAACCACCATTTTTGGTAAGCCCCATCTGCTCCTGTTCCCTTTCGACAGCGAGCCTCAGCACTATTGACCCTAACCAGCCGGGACGAAGAGACCAACGATTGTGACCGCCCTATCTGACGGCCCGATACCCTTTTCTTTGAAACAGACCGGATTTTTCACAAAATTCAATGCATGAACCATCTGCCTCACCTGATTCTTGATCTTGCTTTGGTCCTGGGCGTAGCGGCCACCACCACCCTGCTGTTCCGCTGGATGAAACAGCCGGTAGTGCTGGGTTATATCCTGGCCGGATTCGTGGTGAGTCCGTATTTCAAATGGTTCCCGACTGTACTGGAAGTGGAGAATATCAAGGTGTGGGCAGAAATCGGAGTGATCTTCCTGCTCTTCAGCCTGGGTCTGGAATTCAGTTTCCGTAAACTGCTCAAAGTGGGCGGATCGGCATCCGTCACCGCTGTGGTGGAAGTGGTGGCCATGAGTATAATAGGATACGCCACCGGCAGGGCCATGGGCTGGTCTTATATAGACAGCCTCTTCCTCGGGGGCATCCTTTCGATTTCCTCCACCACCATCATCATCCGGGCTTTCGACGAACTGGGATACAAATCGAGACAGTTCGCCTCCCTGGTATTTGGCGTGCTGATTGTTGAAGACCTGGTGGCCATCCTCCTGATGGTATTGCTGGCCACCCTCTCAGTAAGTCAGCAGTTCTCGGGTGCGGAAATGATCTTCTCCATCCTCAAACTCAGCTTCTTTATGGTGATCTGGTTTGTGATGGGCATCTTCTTCATTCCCACCCTGCTGCGCAAGGCGAAAAAAATTCTCAACAGCGAACTGCTGCTCCTCTTTTCGGTGACCCTCTGTTTCGGCATGGTGGTTCTCGCCAACCAGGTGGGATTTTCGCCCGCTCTCGGTGCCTTTGTTATGGGATCCATCCTGGCCGAAACCACCAAGGCCGAACGGATCGAACACCTGGTAATGCCCTTGAAAGATTTGTTTGGCGCCATCTTCTTCATCTCCGTGGGGATGCTCATCAACCCCGAAGTGCTGGTCGAATACGCCACGCCTATCCTGATCCTCTGTGCCGTAACCATCGTGGGGAAAATTCTGAGTACCGGTATTGGTGCCTTCCTGTCGGGACAGAGTTTTCAAACCTCCGTGCAGGCCGGATTCAGCCTGGCTCAGATTGGCGAGTTTTCCTTTATCATCGCAACACTGGGAACCACACTCGGTGTAACCAGCCAGTTCCTTTATCCGATTGCCGTTTCGATTTCGGCGGTTACCACGCTGACCACCCCCTACCTGATTAAAATCTCCGGCGGTGCGGCAAAATCACTGGAGAGCAAACTCCCGATGCGATTACTGAACCGGATGCGGCAATACAACGAAAACGTAAACAAAGCCCGCACGTCCAGCTCCTGGAAAAAATATGTGCAGCAACAAATTCTGCTTGGTATTCTTCAGGTGAGCATCATGGTTAGTATCATCCTGGCCAGTGCGCGTTTGCTGCAACCGATACTGCTCGAATGGCGCGAAGACTATTGGATGAGCTATGTACTGGCAGCCCTCACCTTCCTCTGTATTGCACCCTTTCTGTGGGCATTTGCCATCAAGGTACCGGTGCAGAAAGACTTCAATACCGAAACCATCAGTCCCACCCTGATCAAAATGATCCAGTCGATTAAACTGGTGATTGCCTTCCTGCTGATCGGACTACTTGTGTTCACCTTCTTTGATTATTTCGGCGGCATGCTGGTGGTTGCCCTGGTGGTAACCCTGCTACTGGTTTTCTCCAAACGGATTCAGGTGTTATACGATACCATCGAAAACCGGTTCCTGATGAACCTCTACCAGCGCGAAGAGGATAGTATCCACCATAGCATGAAGGAACTGGACCCGTGGAATGCACGCATTTATCCCGTCAAAATTGAGAAATATTATTCCTTCCTTGGTCAACCCCTTGCCAACCTGGAATGGAGGGAAAAAATCGGCATTAATATCGTTTTAATTAAACGTGAAAATTATACGGTGGTAACGCCCAACCGGAACGACTGCATCTTCCCCGGCGACGAAATCTTTGTGGTGGGAACCGATATCCAGATGCAGAAACTTCAGGTACTCCTGCGCAGCAGTGAAATTGAGATGAACGATATCAATGCGGAAATAGAACCCTTCCGTTATCATCTCGGTCCCAATCATCCCTTTATCGGGAAAACCATCCGCGAAACGGGATTGCGCGAGCATACCGAAACCCTGGTGCTGGGTATTGAACGCAAACAGGACCGGTTGCTGAACCCCTCTTCCGATTTTATACTGGAGGAACACGATTCCTTGCTGCTTGTTGGTAACAAGAAAAAAGTGGCGGGGCTACTGGACAAGGAAATCGCCGGTCAGTCGTAAGCGGTAACACGGATGGACTGATCCATTAACCTCCAGCACCGGAAGTTGAAGCTATTTAATCTGAAAAGCCGGATTGCCTGAGGGTTCGCGCAGTTTATCCATGTACTTCTCCATCTTCCTTACCTGCCTGCGATTTTGTGCTGCCAGGTTCTGCTGCTCGCCCGGGTCTTCGGACAATTGGTACAACTCGGTGCGCTGCGGACGGCCATCTTTATAGAAACGGATCGCTTTCCAGTTTCCTTTCCGCAGGGCCTGCTTATAGCCTTCCTCATAAAATTCCCAATAGAGTTTCCGTTCGTAGAGGGAAGCTCTTTCCTTAAGGCTGACACGATCTGTCCAAACGGGAATTTGCGATACCCCATCCTGCGGATCCGCGTTGGCGCCTGCCAGTGCCGCGAAGGTGGCAAGCATATCCCAGGCGGTTGCCGGCATGGCGGTTTGAGTTCCTGCCTGCACCTTTCCCGGCCAGCGGACAATAAAGGGTGCACGGATACCCCCTTCATACAGATCGCGTTTAACCCCTTTAAATGGACCGCTGCTTTTGAAAAATTCCATGGCATCGGCGAGCGTGCGTCCGCCTTCCTTATGCGTACCATTATCGCTGGTGAAAATCAGAACGGTGTTATCGTCGAGTTCCAGTTCATTTAGCAAGTCCATTAGCTTCCCGACATAATCGTCCATCTGTGTTACCATGGCTGCATAGGCGGCTTTGGGATAGGGCTGCGGACCATACCAATTCCCGGTGCCGTGAGCTTGTTCCGGCGCGAAAATGCTTTCACCGTTTTCATCGAGATAAAGCTTCATGTATTGGGCCGGCGCCACCAGTTCAGCATGCGGAATGGTAAAGGAAAGATAGAGAAAGAAGGGGCCATCCTTCTGTTTTCGAATAAAATCAAGGGCCTGATCAGCGAACCACTCATTCACATTGGTCTGATCGGGCAGGTCAATTTTTTTCAACTCCTTTTGTTGAATCTGCCAGGCAGAATCGGGATACTGAAAATGACCTTCGATATGATGTACAAATCCCGAAAAATAATCCCAGCCTCTTTTCTCCGGACTCCCGCTCGTACCCGGAAGTCCCAGTCCCCATTTGCCCATCATAGCGGTGGTGTATCCGTACTCTTTCAAAATCTCGGGAATGATTTTCTCTTCTGCGGGGAGCGGGAACTCACCGTTTCCCCGCACGGAAACCCGACCAGTATGCCTCCCCGTCATGAGTGCGGCCCGCGAGGGGGCGCAAACCGTGCTGCCTGCATAAAATTCGGTATACCGTTTCCCCTGTTGAGCCAGTCGATCAATATTTGGTGTTTTGATTTTGGTTTGACCATAACAACCGAGATCGCCATAGCCCATATCATCGGCCAGTATATAAATGATGTTCGGTTTTTGCTGGGCATGCGAACCGATTGTCCAAATTATGCAACAGAACAGGGATAGTAATTTTTTCATAGCGCTTATATTTTTCCCGCTTTTAAATGGCAAACTAAGAAAGATTGCCTTCCTGTATGTGAATTTCCCCAGTTCTTCCCCAAAATGCCGGTGCTGGCATAGAATTCAGCGGCTGGCTTTCTAATTGCAATAAGTGGATATATCATTCATCAAAAAACTATGTTATGAAATTGCTACTCATTAGTTGTATGTCCATTGGCATACTGGCTGCAGCCTGCGGCGAGCCCACCAATCATGATGACCGGAGAGATGCCGACTCAGTATATACGACCGACCCGGTAGCTCCGGTGGATAGCCTGAATCAGAGAGACACCAGTTCTTACGACAACCAGACCAACCGGCCCAATCAGCGGTAATAGTTGATGGCCCCGTTATAATCCGTAAACAATCCTATTAATTATAAATAAATACCGTTATGAAACAGATCATCGAAAACGAAGTGGATACGATAAACGATCTTATTGAAATCAACAACGACCGGATCGAAGGCTATGAAAAAGCCATGGAAGAACTGAAGCCTACAGACACTGATCTGCAACAGGTTTTCACCCGGATGGCCGCCCAAAGTCGAGGCTTTGTTCAGGAACTGCGTGCTGCATCACCTGCAACCTACGAAGACCAGGCTGAAGGCACCACTGTCAAAGGAAAACTCTATCGTGCCTGGCAGGATGTGAAGTCTACCATCGCAGGCAGTGATCGCTATTCCGTACTCGCATTTTGTGAGTTTGGTGAGGATGCAGCACAACGTGCCTATAAGGAAGCGCTGAATCTGGAGGAGCCGCTTTCATCCACCCTGTTCGATATGTTGTCAAGGCAGAAACTGGAGCTGCAGCGTTCACACGACGAGATCAAAGCGCTTCGGGATGCACAGAAACTGTGATAAGCTTTATTGAAAAACCCTTACTACCTGTTCCAGCCAGTCGGACTCTTTGAAATTGATATGCACGTCGGGCTTGATGCCGACATTGTCGATACCCTGCCCCTGATCAATCCGTCTGGAACGGGTGGTCGGATAATCCAGCACCCCCGGAATCCCTTCCACTTTGAAAATACATAGATTCGCATAATCCAGTACGCCCTGTGTGGAGACTCCGCACAGGGTTACTTTTTTGCTTTGACGTGCTTCCAGCAAAAACTGCTCTGCAGCACTGGCACAACCCTTGTCGATAAGTACGGCAATCTTACTTGGATAGGCCAATACCTGGGGCAGGGTATCATAGCTATCGTCGCCAAAGCTGTAGTAACGCT
Organism: Flavihumibacter sp.; assembly: GCA_036562745.1. Taxonomy (GTDB): domain Bacteria; phylum Bacteroidota; class Bacteroidia; order Chitinophagales; family Chitinophagaceae; genus Flavihumibacter. Next base: position 9,151 of record DATCJQ010000273.1, on the reverse strand, counting down.
GCCCGCTTTTTCCGGCTGCGATGGCTATGCCCACATATTCATCTTCCACATCCCTGGGTAATCCGGCTTCTTTGATCAGTGTTGTAAAACTCTTTACGTTTTCAGGCGTTGCAAAGAAATCTACTCCAATGGTATGAACCGGCTGGGTATAGAGATATTTTTTTCAGAGGCCTGTACGTGAAATCGCCGCCGCCGCCATTTCCCCGTATATCGATAATGAAAAAGGGTTTGGTGGCCAGATCCTGTTCATGTGCTTTTACTATAGAATCCACCGCACTTGCATTTCTCACATCGAAACTTTTGATGCGCAGATACGATGTGGAATCATTCACTGATACGAAGAAGACCTGCTGGTTTTGTTCCTGCTCAAAGGGAGCGTATGCTTTGGCAGCAGCACCAGTATTAGGCGCCGTTTTGTCTTCGCCATTGTTGGGGTTTGCCCTATCCGACACTTTCGTCCACCCATAATATTTCATCGGATTCTCCGCCGAAAAATCCAGTCGGTCGATCAGCACCGAACGGTCGGCATTAAAATGCACCAGCTGGTAACGGTTATCCGGCATCGATTTGAGCTCAAGCTTGATATCCCCCGGTTTCCAGTTCGGTTTCCGGCTCGACAAAATCACGCCCTTATAATCCGTGAATCCTTTCTTGTCTTTTATGATTGCAATCTGATATCCGGTATCCGCTGTATGGTAAATCCCTTCGATGTCAAGGGCATTTCTGTTAGTCTTTGCAGACTTCAGTTGCCGCATGGTCAGAACAGTGGCCTCATGGCCAATTAATCCCTCAAGCTTGGGATCCGGCACATATTCGAAGTACAGATGGTGATCCTTGAAGATGGTAACCCACTCATCCAGTAATAGGTAACAATGCAGCGGGTTCTGGATAGTCCTTGCTTTCTTACGGTATCGCGAAAGCTTATGCAGATAGTTATCTTCGCGAATCATTTTCATTTTTTCGGAAAAACCGGCATAATTGCGTCGCAGATAGGATGCCGTCGAATCGAGTATTGCCTCGCAGTTACAGTCCTGGCCGAATGAAGTCCCAATGGTGAAAAACAGGACCGCCAGCATTAGCGTATGTTTCATACCCAAAATTACCAAGTGCGGTATACAACAACCCTCCGTCCATCCTTTCCCATCCGCCTTTCATCAATCACAACATCATACCATCGCTTCCGCTTCGGCCTGCAGGCATTATGGCGCCCTTCCCCTTTCTCCCTTCACCCTTCCCCTATCACCCCCCTAAGCACCTCCCCCATATCCTCCAGATAATCCTTCTGGTTCCTGCTGAAATTATGCAGATGAATACAGGCAGGCTTAAGCGCTTTCAGGCGCAGCAAACGATATTTTAGTTCATCCATGTCCGTGATGATAGTCAGCTGATCGACAATCTCCTCCCTGGTAACAGCCGCTCCCGCCGCGTCAAACTCTTCGGGACTTGCCCAGTTCGCCAATGCGTCGAGTCCCACCAGATTGGAACGCCACTGATCCCAGGCCTGGTCCACCGCTTCCCGACGGGTTCGACCGTAACAGAATGCCATTTGCAGGTGCACGGGTTTGTTCTTCCCTCCATTCGCATTGAATGCGGAAAGTTTGGACTGCGTCAGTCCCAGATCTTCATCGGCTGTGGTAAGCAGGCCATCGGCCCAGGAGCCTGCCCATGCAGCCGTTTCCTTCGAGAGAGCCGCACAAAAAAGGGGAGGCACTTTATCGGGCAAGGTGTAGAGCTGGGCAATGCGAACCTTCACCAACCCCGTGTAATTCACTTTCTCACCCTGCAATAGCCGACTTATAATTTGTTTGCACTGTAACAGCCTTTCATTTCGCACCGGCTTCTCCGGCCACTGTTCGCCGGTAATGGTTTCGTTCAACGCTTCACCGCTGCCCAGCTCCATAATGAATCGTCCGGGAAACATGTTTTCTATCGTGGCAATAGCCTGCGCCACAATGGCGGGATGCAATCGCTGTCCCGGTGCGCAAACCATACTGAATGGAAGCTTTGTAGCCTGCATGGCAGCACCCAGCCAGCTCAGAGTAAAACCACTCTGTCCCTGCTGCTTGCTCCAGGGATGAAAATGATCGGAAGAATGAATCGCGGTAAATCCTGCCGCTTCGGCCAACTGTATATAGTTCAATAAGTCACGCGGACTAAATTGTTCATGCGATGCATGATAAGCGATAAGGCACATTTTTTTCGTTTAAACGTTTAAGTTGGATCGGTGGGTTTTGTTTCCATCGCCGGATTCGAGGACACGGGATGAATTTTCAACGGCTCGGTTGCCGGCCCGGTCAGTATCTCTCCGAAAATCGAGAACCGTGATCCGTGACAGGGGCAGTCCCAGCTTTTCTCGGCCTGATTAAATCCCACTTTGCAACCGGCATGGGTACAGGTTGCATCCAGCGCATGCAGGGTTCCGTCCAGATCCCTGTAAATGGCAAGATCCTTTGCGTCATAACGCACCACCTGCGCTTCCCCCGCTTTCAACAAATCGATATTTTCGATTTTGCGATGGTCCACCACGCCCGCGATGAATTCTTTCAGCACATCTGCGTTTTCGGCAACCAGGTTTTTGAGACTGGCAATCGGCTTCACCCTCGACGGTCGCAGGGCATGCTGAAGTGGATGAAAACATCTCCGGATATGACACTCAAGTATATACGAAGCAATGGTTCCGTATACCATGCCATTACCCCCAAAACCTGTAGCGAGATACTGACGCTCCTGACCGGGCACCGTGCCGATATAGGGCAGTCCGTCAGCCGATTCATAATACTGACTCGACCATCGGAACAACACTTCATCAATTTCAAAATGACTGGCCGCAAATGAAATCAGACTGTCGAAAATTTTGGTGTTATCATCATCGTGACCTGTTTTATGATCGCCCCCGCCAACAAGTAAAATTGATTTACCGTCGCTGGTATGGGTTCTGATATAGTGATAAGGGTCTTCGAGATCATAAATCAACTCAGCCGGATAACAGTCATCCCTGATCGTAACGCCCACCACATAACTTCGATAAGGAGCACAGAGCAAATTCAGATAGCTGGATCCCGCCGGGATGTGGGTGGCAAATACACAGTGCGAGGCTTCGATCTCGCCCTGACTCGTACTCAGGTTCACCTTCTCATCGGATTCGTCGATATCGAGATAACGACAGTTTTCAATGATGATCCCTCCCTTCTCCATAATGCGTCTTGCCAATCCCTGTATATATTTTATGGGGTGAAAACTTGCCTGGTTCCGGAGCGATAATGCTCCTATCGAATCAAAGGCTGCAGGCACAGGAGCCGTCTGAATTTCAAGACCGTATTTGAGTGATGAAAGCCGGATCTTATTCAGCAGCTCCGCCTGATCTTCATCGTTTGCAAGGATCAGTGCATCGGCTTTGGTAAAATCAGCTTCATCCGCGCAGAAACTGCAATTATGCTGAATAGAGGAAAATGCCTGGACTACAGCCACCGACATATCGCGGGCAACGTCTTCAGAAAAACGTTCCTCGATCTTATGATAGGGCATCTCCAGCAGGGTGTTGACATGCGCCGTAGTTCCGCCCGTGGTGCCAAAACCTATCTGATAAGCTTCTATGATGGTGCAGGTGAATCCCGCTTCCAGTAATCGTAAAGCGGTTGATAATCCGGTAATGCCCCCTCCCACGATCACAACGTCCGTATAGCTTCCCGGTTGAAGAATTTCCTTACTCACAAACGACTGTTCCGACTGCCAGTAGGTTTCCAATACTCCGTCACGTTTCATATACTGATTTTATACTGCTGTATAAAAAGCCGTTCCATTCCAAACCTTGGAGCGAAACTGTGTAGATTTTCCACAGAAACAGAGGAGAAGTCCAAATAAGCTTTTAAATTGATTGCAAATTCCCGTGATGGAGCTAAGCCAGATTTTAGACAATATCTACCCTATGCCGGAGGCTTCGAAACTGCGCCTGCTGCAACTGGCCCGGCGGGTTCATTATCCGAAAGGACATCTTCTTTTGCGTGCGGGAAAAATCGAAACCAGCCTTTATTTCATCAGCAAGGGCATCGTGCGCGCTTATGCGCCGGTAAACGGTCAGGATCTTACGTTCTGGTTCGGGAAGGAGGGGCAAACCGTAGTATCGATGCGTAGTTATGTAGAGCATAAAGCTGGCTATGAAAACATCGAAACGCTGGAAGATTGCGAGTTGTTCGAGCTGAATACCATTGAATTGGGCAGATTATTTCACAAGGATATCGAGATCGCCAATTGGGGAAGAATTTTCGCCGAGCGGGAACTGATCCAAACTGAAGAACGATTGATTTCCCAACAATTCCACTCTGCCACGGAAAGATATAGGGCCCTGATGGAAGATCATCCCGATTTACTCCAGCGCGTGCAACTCGGATATATCGCTTCCTATCTGGGCATCACCCAGGTGAGCTTAAGCCGGATCCGGGCCGAGTTCAAATAGGTCGCTCCAAGGGCAGGAACAATAAGCTCTTTTTTATCATTTGTAAAAAGCAGGCAAACCGGCAATAAGCGAACTTTGCGTCGAAAAATCGAGATATGAGCTGGATAATGGTGATTATAGCCGGATTATTTGAAGTGGCATTTGCATTCTGCCTGGGAAAAGCGCGTGATACCTCGGGTACCGAAATGTGTCTCTGGTATGGTGGTTTCCTGGTGGCCCTGACAATCAGCATGGTTTTATTGATGAAAGCGACCCAAACCCTGCCCATTGGAACGGCTTATGCGGTATGGACGGGAATCGGCGCAGCAGGCACGGTATTGGTAGGCATCCTGGTGTTTAAGGAACCGGCCAGTTTTGTCCGGATTTTTTTCCTGACAACTTTAATCGGTTCAATCATCGGATTGAAAGCTTTTTCTCACTAACTTAAAACTATGGCAAAAAAAGTGGTAATCGTTGGGGGCGGCTTTGCCGGACTCAACCTCGCGAAGCACCTGAAATCGGGCGATTATGAAATCACCCTGGTAGATAAGAACAATTATATCTTCTTTCCGCCACTTTTGTATCAGCTTGCCACGGGTTACCTCGAGCCTTCGAATATCAGTTATCCCTACCGGAAGATGTTGCGGAACCGACCCGATGTTCACTTCAAATTCGGATCATTGATTTCGGTGGTGCCCGAAGAGAATAAGATTATCCTTAATACAGGAGAGCTGCACTACGATTATCTGGTGTTTGCAACCGGTACGGTAACCAACTATTTCGGGATAGAAAATGTGAAGCGGAATGCCATTCCCATGAAGACCGTGAACGATGCACTGGACATGCGCAATTACCTGCTGAACCAGATTGAAAAAGCAACGACGCTGCTCAACGATAAGGAAGCTCTCCGCAAGGCACTGACCATTGTGATTGCGGGTGGAGGTCCCACCGGGGTTGAGATTTCCGGCATGCTGGCCGAAATGCGTACAACGGTATTCCGGAAAGATTATCCCGAGTTCAGGAATATCAAAACCGATAGTCATATCTACCTGATCGATGGCGCACCGCAGCTGCTGTCTCCCATGAGCAAAGAAGCGCAGGAAAATACCTATAAGGCGCTGGAGAAACTCGGCGTGAAAATCATGCTGAATGTGCAGGTGAAGGACTATGTGAACGATCAGGTGATTCTGAATAATGGCGAGATCATTGAAAGCGAAAACCTGATCTGGGCGGCCGGTGTTACTTCGCAGGTATTTGACGGCATTCCCGTTGAAGCCTACGGCAGGGGTAAACGCCTGCAGGTGGATGCATTCAATAAAGTGAATGGTTTCAGCAATATTTTCGCCATAGGTGACACCTGTATCATGACGGGTGATGAAAAGTTTCCGGGTGGCCACCCTCAGCTGGCGCAGGTCGCCTTGCAGCAGGGGAAAAACCTGGCCAGGAATTTTGTGCGCATTGCACGCGGACAGGAATTGATCCCCTTCCGTTATAACGACAAGGGTTCCATGGCCATCATAGGAAGAAATAAGGCGGTAGCTGATCTACCGCCCAATTTGCATTTTAAAGGTTTTATTGCCTGGTTTATCTGGGTTTTCATCCACCTGATTTCGCTTGTGCATTACCGTAACAAGATCACCACCCTGTACAATTGGGTGGGTGCCTATTTCACGCGCGATCAGGCTCTGCGTATGATTATTCGTCCCTTCTCCAAGAAAAAGGAATATGTGAATACGGAGAACTCCTGATTCACGGAGTTCAAACACTCAGTGCTGAAACAATCACTACTCCGACAAATTAATCGACAGTGATTTTTCCTTTCAGTCGGATATCTTTCGAAGAGGACCCGATCAACACACTGAAATCTCCCGGCTCCACCTCCGTTTTCAGGGCATGGTTGATAATAGCGAGATCCGCTTCACTAACGGTAAAGATCACCCGCTTTTCTTCACCGGCCTTCAGCTGTACCCGCTCGAATTTCTTTAATTGCAGAAGCGGCTGCACCACCGAGGCGAGTTCATCTCTCAGGTATAATTGCACCACTTCCGCACCATCCACTCCGCTGGTATTTTTTATGCTGCACTGCACTTCGAACTCGTGCTTCCCCTTCTGCTTGATGATCAGGTTTCCATATTCAAAACGGCTATAGCTCAAACCATAACCAAAGGGATACAGGGGTGCGGCACTCATCTCCACATAATCATGTCCGCGCGGATTTTTCTTATTGTAGTAAACAGGAATTTGTCCTACGTTACGCGGCACGGAAATCGGCAGTTTACCAGAGGGATTAATCTCCCCGCTGATAATATCTGCGATGGCATTACCCCCCTCCTGTCCGGGATACCAGGCGCAGAGCAGTGCATCCGCGTTTTCAGCAGCCCAGTTCATTTCGAGCGGACGCCCCTGGATATACACCACAATCATCTTGGTACCGGTGGCTTTCACCGCTTCCAGCAGATGCTGTTGTTTGCCGAGCAGGCTCAGGGTGGCGCGATCAAATCCCTCGCCGCTTTCGATGTCCTGAACGGAAGCAACATCCGTTATGGCCGCACCGGTCTCGATATATTTTGTTTTGAAATCCCGCGCACTGGATCCGCCAACCACCACAATGGCAATATCCGATTCCCTGGCGGCTTTAACGGCAGCGGGAATATCCGTGTTAATGGTATCGCGGATGCTCACGCCCTTCACATACTGCACTTTCGCCGTTTTGAATTTCTCCTTAATGCCTGTGTAAACCGTGCTGATCACACCCTCTTCCTGCGGAGCAGTATAATCGCCCAACTGGTTGTACATCGTATTCGCATTCGGACCGATCACCGCGATCTTCTTCACCGAACCGGACAAGGGCAATGTATTGTTTTTGTTTTCCAGCAGTACGATGGATTGTTGTGCCACTTCGCGCGCCAGAGCAACATGCTCTCTGGTACGAACCTCTGCCTTTGCTTTAGCGGGATCCACATAAGGATTTTCAAATAATCCCATTTCAAACTTGAGCCGCAGCACACGTGCAACAGCTGAGTCCAGTTGCTGCGTGGACAATTTTCCTTCTTCCACTGATTTCTTCAGGGCCGCAAACCCGCTTGCTCCCAGATCCATATCCACGCCCGAACGCAGGGCCAATTCGCCGGATTCCTTTCTGTCTCTGGCCACGCGATGACTTCCGCTCAATCCATCGATGCTAAACAGATCCGACACCACGAAGCCCCGGAATCCCCATTGCGATTTCAACAAATCGTTATAGAGATAAGGATTGGCTGTACAGGGAATACCATCGATTGAATTGTAGGCGGTCATAATCGAAAGCGCTCCTGCTTTCACCGCATTTCGGAATGGCGGCAGAAAATTCTCATGCAGTTCCCTCGGTCCGAGTAAACTCGTGTTTCCATTATGTCCGCCTTCGGGAATTCCATAGGCGATAAAATGTTTGAGCGTGGAGATCACACTATATGGTTTGGACAGATCTCCGCCTCCGCCCCCTTTCACCAATGCCACACCAATGGCCGAAGTCAGCACCGGATCTTCTCCGAAGCTTTCTTCCACCCTCGACCAACGGGGGTCACGTGACAGATCCATCACCGGACCATAGCCGATATGTCCGCCCTGCAAACGGATTTCTTTTGCCATCACGGCCGCCGCTTTTTCGATCAGCACCGGGTTCCAGGTGGAGGCCATCCCGATACCCGTCGGGAAAACCGTGGTGCCGATGGCCATATGTCCGTGCGGCGATTCTTCAGCGAGAAACAGGGGAATACCGAGCCTTGTGTTTTCCATCACATAGCGCTGCAAGGCGTTTCCGGCCTTTGCTGCAAGCTCGGGATTGAGCCCGGTCTCCAGTGTTTTCTTTGTCCAGGGATCAGCACGATACACGCCCCAGAATGCACCCACATGTTTGGAATCGATCAACTCCCTGAATGCAGCGGAGTGGGTAAGGTTGTTTCCGTTCTTAGTCCACATTTCCCAACCCATGGGACAAAGCAGCTGTCCCACTTTCTCGTCGATGGTCATCCGCCTGAGGAGATCGGTTGTCCGCTGCTCCACGCTGAGTTTGGGGTTCTTGTAATCGGGGCCTGACTGAGCGAACACCGCAGCGGGTGCGAGGCAGGACAGCCATCCTGCTAATAAAACTTTCGTCATCAATTTCCTGACTGCTTTTTTGCTAATCATCATTTCTCCGTTATTGTATTTCCAGATATTGCGTCGGCAGATTCCATCCCTCCAGTTCCAGCATGGGCTTTTGGTCGCCGGCAAATTCCATGGTTACCGTTTTTGATTCACCGGGCAATACAGAGATATAGTTGTCATCATAAAACACGGGCAGGATTCGCTTGCGCGATACCGGATCCACCAGCGAAAGGCGATTGAAGAATGCGATCGGTCCGCCAGCGGGCGCCGTGATTTTCACTTCGACTTTTCCTTTTGACACCAGTTTTGCGCTTACATCCGGCTTAACCTGTTTCATATTTTGTAAGCAGGAATAATTCCCCGTGCTATCAGGCAGCCAGTACAGGTTATCTGAAACGATTTCCTTGTCGAGATTCAGAATCCGCAGCGAAAGAAACGCACCTTCCTTTTTCGTGGCCTCGCGGACCTGTCTTTTGATCGCCGTTACCAGTCGTGTGGTAGATGGACCGATCTCCGCAAACACCTGTCCCAGGCTTTTCTTATTGCCTTCCATATCATAAAGGTCCATAACCAGCATCAGGTCGTATTGATGCG
>DATCJQ010000259.1:0-6285 GCA_036562745.1 Flavihumibacter sp. | reverse complement strand
CGGCGCTTCATGTTTACCGTTTCCAAATCGGATGATGAAGTCTGGTATGCCATTCAATACGGAGGCGAAGCCGACTGGGATTTTCGTCCCGGTTGGATTTCCGAGCTCCCGCGAATTCTCGAACCCTATCTCGACGGCCCCTGATAATTAAATAAAATGCCATGGATAAGTTAAGAACAAAGTACAAAGCCTGTATCGAAGCCTGTTTGAGGGCGCACTCCGCGGCCCAATTTTGTGCGGCTGCCTGTCTGAAGGAAGAGCACCTGCACATGATGCGGAACTGCATCCAGCTCGATAACGAATGTGCCACGATTTGCCTCGCCACCGCCAGCCTGCTGAATATGCAAAGTCCCTTTGTGTTTTCCATTCTGCCCCTTTGTGCGGAAATCTGTGCCTCCTGCGCAGCTGAATGCGAAAAGCACGACAATGAACACTGTCAGCAATGCGCCGTGCTTTGTAAACATTGTGCGGAAGAATGCCGCCAGCTGGCTGCATAATTAAAACGATTCACATGAAAGTTACCGGAACCAAACATCGAAGCCTGCGTAACAGGCAGAAAAAAGCCCGGCGAACCGGGCAGTATTTTACGAAGGCAAATCCCTCTTATCGCGATAACCAAAACGATGAGAAGGGCAGCTTTGTCCATTCGAGAGATGGGTATGCAGAAAAAAATCAGGTTAAGCGGAAACCGGCTATGCCCTGAGCAGTCCCATCACATTACCTGCGTTTGCCCTCCTTTTTAAGAATGCTGCGTATCAGTTTCTCATAGGCAACTGCATATTGCATCATGCCGATATCATTGGGGTGGGTACCGTCGATGGTGCTTTCCGTATTGAAATTGATATCGACGTCGGTCAGCAGGTAAATATTTTTCACACCTTTCGCCTTGAACTGATTGTAAAATTTTGATACCAGCTGGCTTCCGTAACGGTAAGGATTGATTTGTGACATATCCAGATTCATCCCCTGGTAGCCACAGCAATGCTCCGTGAAAATGATCGGGATATCGGGATTGTGTTGACGGATTTTATCCACGGCATATTGATAACGTTTCCACAGTTCCGCTTCGGGATAACGCGTGGTATCCGAAAGGTTGGGCATACAATCCAGCACCACCATCTTCAGAGGAAAAACGGCGAACATATCGATGAGTTCCTTTTCCATCCGTCCGTTTCCGGAAAAGCCCAGGTTAATTAAAGGCTGATTGATTTTTCTTCCCAGTATATTGGTCCAGGCCAGTCCCGGTCTGGTGGCACAGCCACCCTGTAATATAGATGTTCCATAAAGGAGGATGGGCGGCTCCTTGGTGGCTTCCACCCATTGAAAGGATTGTCCCTCGTTTACTCCTAGTTCCAGCCAGCTAACGGTATTGTATAGGGGAAGATAGAGGCGGAACTCGCGAATTTTTACAGAGGGATCAATACCCGCGAATTCAAATCTCACCGTATCGCCAAAAGAGTATCTGCCGCGCACCCACTGCCAGTTGTTTTTTTCGTCCAATGCATAAAGATCCACGCCGCTCACTCCCATGGTGGGCATATGAGGCATATTGAGCGCACCCTTTACCTGGTAGCGAACCACAATGGATTTTGCATCAGTGGTAAAACGGAGGTAATTACCTGCTGAGTTGCGCGCCAGGTTCATCACTTCGGGACGCACAACGCCGATGGCTTTTGCCGGAAGCCGGTCGTAAAACTGATCCAGGTCCGTTTGCCAGAGTCTTCCTTCCACCACGGGCACGCCTGCTTTTTCGGGATTAAACCATTTTCGCGTATTGTTCTGCGCCATACCAGCCGTGGCTGCTGCCGTGAAGAGCAGGGCCATTATTGTATGTTTGAATTTTTTCATATCCGATCGATTGGGTCAGGGTTCAATTTAAATCATTTCAAGATTGGCCCGGTACCTTTGTGCAGGAGGGAGAAAAAAATCAGTAATTTTTGCTCTTAAAGCAAAACAAACTGACTGCAATGAAATATGGTTCTGTAGTGGCCGGACTTGGGGTCCTGCTATTCTCCTGCACACAAACAACCAATCAATATCCCGTTAAGGAGTTTCCTGCGAGTTTCACGGCGGGCTTTGCCGACTCGGTGGCCCGGCTGGTGAATCCAAAAGTTGACAGCGGACTTCAGCTCACGCTCTGGGGAATCGATTCGCTGGTGATTTCGCCGGTTGCCATTGAGGTGGATGACTATGGTGCCATCTATTACAATAAAACCAATCGCCAGGTCAATTCAGAATTTGATATCCGGGCGCATAGTAATTGGGAAATTGCTTCCATCTCGCTTCAAACGGTGGAGGACAGACGAAAATTTCTGCATACCGAACTGGCTCCGGAAAACAGTGAGCGGAATAAATGGTTAACGGATGTCAATGGCGATGGCTCGCGCGACTGGCGTGATCTGACGGTCGAAACGGAACATATCTACAAACTGGTGGATATCGATGGCGATGGCGTGGCGGATCGCTCGCAACTGGTGGTGAACGATTTTCACGATGAGGTGACAGATGTGGCGGGTGGTGTGCTTGCGCACGGAAATGATCTCTATGTGGCTGTGGCGCCTGATCTCTGGCGGATGCGCGATAAAAATGGAGATGGCATTCCCGATGAAAAGACATCCATCTCAACGGGCTACGGTGTACATATCGGGTTCAGCGGTCATGGTATGTCAGGGGTGGAAATGGGGCCGGATGGTAAAATCTACTGGCAGATTGGTGATATCGGTTTTAACGGTGTGGGTCCGGATGGCACTAAATGGGAATATCCTAACAGTGGCGTGATCGCGCGGGCCAATCCCGATGGTTCCGATTTTGAAATTTTCGCAGCCGGACTTCGCAATACGCATGAATTTGCTTTTGATGAGTACGGAAATCTGATCAGTGAGGACAATGATGGCGACCATGCCGGCGAAAAAGAGCGGCTGGTGTATATCGTGAATGGTTCGGATGCCGGATGGCGATCCAACTGGCAATACGGTAAGTATAATGATCCCGATAACAATACCTATAAGGTTTGGATGGATGAGAAGCTGTTCCTGCCCCGGTTCGAGGGACAGGCAGCCTATATCGTGCCCTGCATCACGAACTATGTGAGCGGACCGGCCGGATTTGCGTACAACCCGGGTACGGCACTGGGGCCGCAATACAAGAATCATTTTTTTGTAGCGGAGTTCACGGGTTCGCCGGCCAATTCCTGGGTGCATGGCTTTACACTGAAGCCGCAGGGAGCCGGGTTTGAATTAGGATCAAGCAAGAAAGTGGTGGGAGGTATTCTGCCAACCGGACTGGATTTTGGTCCGGATGGCGCTTTGTATATCGGCGACTGGATCGATGGCTGGGGAACCGGCGCATATGGAAGAATCTGGAAACTGGATGATCCGCAGCACGCCAATGCTGCCATCCGTAAGGAAGTGAAGGAACTGCTGGCGGCTGAATTTTCTAAACGTAGTCCTGAGGAGCTGTATAAGCTGTTGCATCATGAAGATTTAAGGGTGCGCAAGAAATCGCAGTTTGAGCTGGTTAAAAGAGGGAAGGAGTCGGTGGTGTTTTTTGAAACGGCACTGCAGCAGCGCGAACATCAACTGGCGCGGGTGCATGCGATATGGGGACTGACCCAGCTGGCTCGTCAGGATGCTTCGATTGCCGAGCGGCTGGTTCCCTATCTGAATGATGCCGATGCGGAGATCAGAGCGCAGGTTGCCAAATGGTTGGGGGATATCAGGTATCGTCCCGCTGCTGATTTTGTGATGATTTTGCTGAGGGACACGAATAGTCGAGCCAGGTTTTTTGCTGCTGAAGCGTTGGGGAGAATGCAGTATGCACCGGCTGTTGGGCCCATCATAGAGATGCTGAGGGCGAACAATGATAAGGATGTTTATCTGCGTCACGCCGGAAGCCTCGCCCTGGCGCGAATCGGACAGAGTGCTCCGGTGCGGGCCCTGGCAAAGGATAATTCGCGGGCTGTTCGCATTGCTGCTGTGGTGGCATTGCGCAGAATGAGTGATCCGGGTGTTGCGGAATTTCTGAATGATAAGGATGAATTTATAGTAACCGAGGCCGCTCGTGCCATTAATGATGATCTGTCGATTCCCGATGCATTGCCTGCACTGGCCGATTTGCTGGCGACCACCAAATTCAGGAATGAGGCGTTGATACGCCGGGCGATCAATGCCAATCTGCGTGTGGGAACTGAAAAGGCATTGGCTAACCTACTTGCATATGCGAAAAATAATGCGAATCCGGCTCCCATGCGTATGGAAGCAATTGAAACGCTGAGTGTGTGGCCGAAGCCTTCAGTGCTGGATCGAGTGGATGGTCGTTTGCGTGGAGTGGTGGAAAGAGATCCGGCACAGGTTCGTCAGCTGGCTGGTCCTGTCTTTATGGAACTCGTCAAATCGCCTGAAGCCGGTGTAAGAATGGCTGCTGCCCGCGCTATTGGTAAGCTGCAGATTAAGGATGCCGTTCCCATGTTGCAGCCGCTTTTGAAATCAGATAGGGATTTGAAAGTGCGGAAATCAGCTTTGCAGTCGCTGGCGCTGCTGGAAGCGGATGATCTGGCAGAAGTGATTCGTATCGGTTTGTCCGACAAAGAGAAGGAAGTGCGCGTGGTGGCGCTTGATCTCCTTGGGAAAACCTCATTGCCCCCTGCTAAAATGGCCACTATGTTATGGGATGTGATCAGTACCAAAACGGTGGAGGAGAAGCAGGCTGCGCTGAATACGCTGGCTACAATCCCATTGAGCGACGCGCGTCCGGTATTTGAGAAGGTGCTGGATCAGCTGGCTGCAGGTAAGCTAACGCAGGAGATCCGGATTGAGTTGGAAGAAGCGGTGGATAGTGCCAAGTCAGCTGAATTGAAAGAACGACTTAATGCTATTCTTGCCAAACTGGATGATGGAAATCCGCTGGCACCCTTCGCCGGTGCGCTTTACGGAGGCAATCCGAGCTTGGGTGGCGATATCTTTTACGATAACGGATCGGCACGTTGTATCCGCTGTCACGCCATCAATGATTACGGTGGCAATGCGGGCCCACGTTTAAATGATATATCCAAAAGGCTGACCCGTTTGCAGTTACTCGAAGCGATGGTGGATCCCAGCGCGCGGATTGCACCGGGTTATGGTATCGTAACGCTCAAACTGAAATCGGGCGAAATGATTTCAGGTGTTTTGTTGGAAGATGGCCCGGAGGCCCTGGTGATTAAATCGGGTGACGGTCCACAACAGACTATCTCCACTGCCGATATCGAGAAACGCATCAATGCTGCTTCAAGCATGCCGAATATGGGACAGCTCCTCACCAAAAAAGAGATCCGAGATCTGGTGAGTTTCCTTTCAACTTTATAGCAATTTGAATTTAAGCGGGGGATCGGCTTTGATATGGAAACAACCTTTCGAAGCCGATCTTTTTTTATATTAAAGCTGAATCGGCAAATTACGCAGTTTGCTGCAGGGTTTTGCGCAAAATGATGGCGCCATTTCATAAAATGCAGTACCGGAGCGGGTTTTACACACGTTAGCAAATAAAATATGTGTGCGTAATCTTGGTGCTTTCAGTTTTATGGCAGTATATTTATACTAAACAAAAGTTTTATAATACTAAACACGTTGAAATGAACACTACCCCTTTCTCTGTGAATGGCAAGGTTTATAATCCGCCCGCCCGACCCATCGTTGTGATCTGTATGGATGGTTCGGCTGATGAATACCTTGACACCACGATGGCTCATGGTCGCATGCCCAATATGCAAAAAATGGCGAGGAATGGTTATCGGGGAATGGTACGCGGTGCTTTACCCTCTTTTACCAATGTAAACAACTCATCGATCGTTACCGGTGTTTCTCCGGCTGTACACGGAATTTGCGGTAACTATCTGTACGATACCAATCTGAAGCAGGAAGTGATGATGAATTCTGCTTCCTATCTGCGTGCAGGTACCATCCTGGCTGCTGCAGCAAACGCCGGAAGAAAAGTGGCCGTGGTTACTGCCAAGGAAAAACTGCGCGATATCCTTTCGCATGAAATGAAAGGCATTGCCATCTCTGCCGAGAAAGCTAACCAGGCAAAACTGGATACTCATGGCATTGAAAACGTGGAAGAAATCGTTGGGGCTAAAACTCCTGCTATTTATAGTCCCGATGCAAGCCTGTTTGCCCTGAAAGCCGGTGTGGCCTTCATCCAACAGGGACTGGCTGATTTTCTCTATCTCTCGCTGACCGATTACATGCAGCATACCTATGCTCCTGAAGCTCCGGAGTCGCTGGATTTCTATGAAGCACAGGACAAACT
>DATCJQ010000257.1:0-10478 GCA_036562745.1 Flavihumibacter sp. | reverse complement strand
GTTCCAGCACATTAAAAAGTGCCGATGCCTGCTGCGGCTTATAAAAATCAGTAAAATAGGTGTAGTTACTTACGAGGTAATAACTGGCTGAGAGGTTCCAGCGTCCTGCCGGATTGTCGAGCGATCCGTAAATCCGTGTGATATTCTCCTTATTGGGTGAGGACAGCGCCTGCAGGCTGAAACTGCTGCCCTGTTCAAATATATAGGAGGGTGTACGGTTCACGTTCTGAAATCCCGCCTGAATATTGCCCAGCTTGCGACTGATATACCGTTTGATGCTGGCGTTCACGTCAAAGTCGGCATTATTGTATCCTGCAAGGTAAAATTTACCCGCCGCTTCCAGGTCCCATTTCTGATTCCGGGTTTTGTTCCGATACTCGCCGTGCAGGAACAAATTATAGTAGGTACGTTTTCCATCAGTGAAAATACCGGTCAGATTCTGTAGGGAGATCCCTGCTTTCAGGAACTGCTGCGCATTCTTCTCATCGGGAAAACTGTAGAGCGAAAAATCGTTGATGATATCATTCCAGGATTCTTCGATCTGAAACTCCGGCGCCGGATTCAACAGAAAATCGTAGTTGTTGATATAAAATGAATCCTGCGGCTGGCGGTCGTAATAACGATAACGGTGACGGTTATACTGAACATTGTATTCTGCCCGCAGTTTGGGATAGAACAGCGGTATTACGGTGGAATCGGTCACTATACTGTCTTTCCTTCCCAGATCATATTGCTGACGGAGGAAAAAGCTGGTGGTACGCTGCCGGTGCCCGGTATTCAGCACACTATTCAGCACGTTGCGGCGATAAGGAACATAATCGCCCAGCTGCACGGGGATGGCAGATCTTTCCTTATAACTGACCAGATCACCGAGATAGTCGTAATCGTCCTGCAATCCGCCGTTTTCATTGGCCTGCATGGAATTGGCCAGCACCACAAAATAAAGATGGTATCTTTTATTGCGCGAAGTATAATCCGAATTAAACAGATAACGGCTATGGTTAGTCGACTGATTCTTGAATGAGCCCAGGCTGTTGATCAGGTTATACTGAAATGCGAAATTCCAGTTGGGTTTGATGTTCTGGGTATGTAGCACATTGATGATCTGTTCCGCGGAACTTCCCAGCAGATAGCCCAGTTCGGAATAGGGACGTGTGGTATGGAAAAATCGCACCTGGTCCATGCGCAGCTTATACACGTCAAATGCATGAAAACCGGGATCAAATCCACTGGTAAGTATCGGATTAAAGCGCAGGGGCCTGGCGGCCAGTCCCAGATTTCCGAGGTAAACATGATTGGCCGGCACGGGAAATCGTTTATAAAAATCGGTTACTGATGAATCCAGCAACTGCAATCTCGAGGTATCGAGCAAACGATACCATATGGTGATAGAGTCCTCGTTATTGTCGCGACGCTTCAGGCTATCCTGTGCCGCTCCCATACTTGCACGGCCACCCATACCGCCGCTCATTCCCGGAATACGGCGCATGGGATTCTGGGCATAGCTTTCTGCGACACCCAGTATCAGGCATAGGAACAGGCTATAAAGGACTATTCTGCGCATCAAATTTCTTGAACCAATTGAGTAAAGATAGCGGTCAATTTAGGTTCGGCAGCGGCAGCTGCTTCCAACACTTCCTGATGGGTGATGATATTTTCTTCCTCGCGGATGCCAAGGTCGGTGATAACGCTGATGGCGAAGACATTGATCCCCATATGACGGGCTACGATCACTTCCTGTACGGTACTCATACCAACGGCATCAGCGCCCACGAGGTGGAGCAGTTTATATTCGGCGCGGGTTTCGAAAGTGGGACCGGTTACACCCGCATATACACCCTGATGTATTTTGATACCCTTGCGTTCGGCGATGGCTATCCCCTTACGGATCAGTTCGCGGTTATAGGGCTCACTCATGTCGGGGAAACGGGGACCCAATTCGTCCTCATTCTTCCCGATCAGGGGGTTAACCGTAAACAGGCTGATCTGGTCGTTGATGATCATCAGGTCGCCCACTTCAAAGGCGGGATTCATACCTCCGGCGGCATTACTCAGCAGCAGGGTGCCAACCCCCAGGAGTTTCATCACCCGGATGGGATAAACCACGTCGCGAGCGGCATATCCCTCGTAGTAGTGAAAACGTCCGGCCATGGCAACCACTTTTTTACCACCAAGTTCTCCGAAGATTAGTTTTCCGCTATGTCCTTCTACGGTCGATACAGGGAAATGCGGCAGTTTGCTGTAGGGCACTTCCTTATCCACTTTCATTTCGGCCACCAGATTGCCCAAGCCGCTGCCCAATACGATACCAACTTCCGGTTTATGCGCCCATTCTGCCTGAATGGCCTGCACCGTTTCCTTTAACTGACTCATCAATAAAGACATAACAGAAATTTTTAACCTGGTCTATCAATAACCCGGGGCGCAAATATACGGATTGCCGTTTGCCCGGTGTGTCCGCCTGACTAACTTAATGCCATTTTATGAGTTTCGACCGCCAAAACTGGTTAAAAACGGGGCTGGCATCAAAGTTGACCTAGAAGGAATTCGCTACTTCCCTATGTAAAACAGGGAGGATGTGTTATTTTGTCATAACAACAGATGAGTATGAGTCAATCGCGTTTCTTATTAAGGCCCGAAGATGAAATGGATTTTATACCGATTATTCCCTTAAACGAACATGAGAGTGATGATGGAGCCGACCTCGAGTTACCCGCCGATCTGCCCATTCTTCCGCTTCGCAATACAGTGCTGTTTCCCGGTGTGGTGCTCCCGATTACTGTTGGTCGCGATAAAAGTATCAAGGCCGTAAACGATGCCTACAAGCACGACAAACTGATCGGTGTGCTGGCGCAGAAAGACAGCAATGTGGAAGACCCCAGTCCCGCCGATCTGGAGCAGATTGGCACGGTGGCCAAGATTGTGAAGCTGATCAAAATGCCCGATGGCGGCACCACGGTCATCATTCAGGGAAAACGCCGTTTCACACTGGAGGCCTTTACGGCTGAAGACCCCTATTTCCGGGCCAGCGTGAGCCTGCTGGAGGAGAAAACCGCTCCATCCGACGACCAGTTTGCCGCTTATGTGGCCAGCATTAAGGATCTGGCAACGCAGATCATCCAGCTTTCGCCGCATATTCCGTCCGAGGCCTCGATCATATTAAAAAATATTGAAAACCCTGCTTTCCTGATCCATTTTGTGTCGAGCAACCTGAATACGGAGCTGCACGAAAAACAGAAGATTCTGCAGTCGCACGATATTGGCGAAAGAGCCGATATCCTGATGCAGTTATTGCAGCGGGAACTCCAGTTTGCCGAGCTCAAGAACAAGCTGACCAACAAAACCAAGACCGAGCTGGACAAACAGCAGCGTGAGTACTTCCTGCAGCAACAGATGAAGAGCATCAAGGAAGAACTGGGCGGCGATACCAACGAGCTGGAAATTAAGGAGATGAAGAAAAAGGCCGAGCAGAAAAAATGGCCGCAGGCTGCGAAGGAGATGTTCCAGAAAGGAATTGAAAAGCTGGAACGCATGCATCCTTCCACGCCCGATTATTCCATCGTGTATAATCACCTCGACCTGATGCTCGATTTACCCTGGGAAGACTATACCGAGGATTCGTACGACCTGCTGCACGCCCGCGAAGTGCTGGACCACGACCATTATGGCATGGATAAAATCAAGGAGCGGATTATTGAATACATCGCCGTGCTCAAACTCAAAGGCGATATGAAGAGTCCCATTCTTTGTTTTGTAGGACCTCCGGGTATTGGTAAAACCTCACTGGGACGCAGTATTGCCAGTGCCATAGGCCGGAAATATGTTCGCCTGGCCCTGGGTGGCCTGCACGATGAAAGCGAAATCCGCGGTCACCGTAAGACCTATATCGGTGCCATGCCCGGCCGGATTCTGCAGTCGATCCGCAAGGTGAAGTCCTCCAACCCGGTAATGATTCTCGATGAGATCGATAAAGTGGGTGCGGATCACCGGGGCGACCCCTCTTCGGCCCTGCTGGAAGTGCTGGATCCCGAGCAGAACAACACCTTCTACGATAATTATCTGGAGCTGGAATATGACCTCAGCAAGGTTTTATTCATCGCTACCGCGAACAATCTCAACAATATCCAGCCGGCCCTGCGCGATCGCCTGGAAATCATTGAACTCAGCGGTTATGCCGTGGAAGAAAAAGTGCAGATTGCGAAACGACATCTGGTTCCCAAGCAGAAAGAAGCGCATGGACTGGCCAAGGTATCCATCCGCATCAGCGATAAGATCCTGGAAAAAGTGATCGAAGATTACACCCGTGAGAGCGGGGTGCGTGAACTCGATCGTCAGCTCGCAGCCATCATGCGTGCCCTGGCCAAGGAATATGCCATGACCAATAAGGTGAGATCACCCCTAACTGTGGCAGATCTGACCGATATACTGGGCAAACCCCGCTACAGTAACGAAATCTATAAAACAGCCAATCTGCCCGGCGTGGCAGTGGGACTGGCCTGGACCTATGTGGGCGGCGATATCCTCTTTATCGAAACCAGTCTCAGCGATGGCAAAGGAGAACTGCGCCTCACCGGCAACCTGGGTAACGTGATGAAGGAAAGCGCCAGCACGGCCCTCACCTATCTGCAGGTAAATGCGAGGAAACTGGGCATCGACCCCGAGCTCTTCAACAAGAAAAACATCCATATCCACGTGCCCGAGGGCGCCGTGCCCAAGGACGGTCCCAGTGCAGGTATTACCATGCTCAGCTCGCTTACATCGGCTTTTACCGGACGGAAAGTGAAACCCTATCTGGCCATGACCGGGGAGATCACACTCCGCGGACAGGTACTGCCGGTGGGAGGTATCAAGGAGAAAGTACTGGCCGCGAAAAGAGCGGGACTGAAAGAAGTGATTCTCTGCTGGCAGAACGAAAAAGATGTGGACGAAATCGACCCCAGTTTTATCAAAGGGTTAAAATTCCACTACGTAAAACAGATGCAGCAGGTGCTCGACCTGGCTTTAGTATAATTTTTTAAACAATCCAACTGATATCGTGTAATAGATACGATTGAAATTTTCATGTTGGTTGTTTTAGGGTTAATGATCCCCCATATCAATGGGGGATTTTTCTTATTTTACTCCATCAACTGACTGTGCTCCTGATGCTGATCCGCCTTTCCATCTTATTGATTTTCTTATCCGGTTTGGGAGGCATCCACTCAGTGCATGCGCAATCAGCCGGTGGCCGGGCGGTTTATTCTTTTCTGGGATTACCGGCAGGCGTACAGCAAACCGCGCTCGGCGGCGAGAATGTCAGCACATTCGGTTCCGATCTTGCCCTCTCGGCTGCAAATCCCGCTTTGTTAAGAGCCAATCATTCACAAAATATTTCCCTCAGTTTCACCCCCATGCCGGCAGGCATTAAGCAGTTTTTCGCCGCGGGAGCCTATACACCGGAAGGTGCTGCCACCAATTTCGCGATGCAGGTAAAATATATCGGTTATGGTTCGCTGCAGGCCACAGATCCGGCGGGGAACAATTATGGCGAATTCAATCCACGTGATTATCTGCTGCAATTCAGCGCCTCGCGCAGATATCTCGGGCGCTGGCATTATGGCGCCGCCCTCAAATTCATCCAGTCCAATTACGGCGCCTATCGCTCCAGCGCAATTGCCATGGATATCGGCCTGAATTATTATGACAGCAGTGCAGGGTTCCAGTATGGAATGGTTATGAAAAACATGGGATTTCAGTTACGCTCCTATTCAGGTGAAGGCAGCGAAAACCTGCCCTTCGATCTGCAATTGGGAATTACCAAAAGATTGGCCAGAGCGCCGCTGCAATTTTCATTAACGGCAAGAGAACTCCACCGCTTAATACTTTTCAAACCCGATAGCAGCAGATCAACCCTGGATCAGGTGGCCCAACATTTTGTGCTGGGGGCCCAGGCATTTGTGGGCCAGCATATTGAATTAGCGATGGGCTATAACCATCTGCGGCGGAAAGAACTGATGATCCCTTCCACCGCAAATGGATTGACCGGTTTCTCCACCGGGATCGGTTTGCTGTTCACCCGATTTCAGATCCGGTATGCCCATGCCTGGTACACCAGCAGTAAGGGCTACCATCAAATCGGACTGGGCTGCTCGCTGAACTGATAGTATGCTGTTTTTTTCCTTACAGATAACTCAGATTGGTCTTGGGACTCAGTGCCAGCAGTGTTTCATACATGAGGCGAATGGTCTGTTCAATATCATTGCGATGCAGCATTTCCACCGTGGTATGCATATAACGCAGGGGGATGGAGATCAGTACTGAGGGACATCCATCATTCGCATAAGCAAAGGAGTCGGTATCGGTACCGGTGCTTCTGCTAACGGTTCTCATCTGCAGGGGAATACCTGATTTTTCGGCCACATCCTGCACCAGGGCCAGCAGTTTGTTATGAACAGCCGGACCATAAGTGGGTGAAGGACCTCTGCCGCAAACCACATCGCCTTCGATAGCTTTATTGATCATCGGTGTGGAGGTATCGTGCGTAACATCGGTAATAATGGCCACATTCGGTTTAATCCGACGGGCAATCATTTCCGCACCACGTAAGCCCACTTCTTCCTGTACGGCATTCACCACATACAGGCCGAAGGGCAGTTTCTTTTTATTCTCTTTAATGAGACGAGCCACTTCGGCAATCATCACCCCGCCAATGCGGTTATCGAAAGCGCGGGCAACATAATAGCCATTGGCCAGTTCATCGAATCCATCCTGATAGGTAACTACGGCCCCCACATGAATTCCCAGTTCCTCCACTTCTTTTTTGGAACGGGCCCCGCAATCGAGGAAGAGATTATCCACTTTCGCGGCGGGCTCTTTCTGATCCGGATTACCCAGCCGGGTATGGATAGCCGGCCATCCGAATACGGCTTTAACCGGTCCTTTTTGACCATGAATAAACACGCGTTGAGATGGTGCAATCTGGTGATCAACACCGCCATTACGCTTCAGGTAAATCAATCCTTCATTATTGATATAGTTAACAAACCAGCTGATTTCATCAGCATGGGCTTCAATTACCACCTTGAACGGTGCATCGGGATTCACAACGCCCACCACAGTGCCATAGGGATCCACAAAATGAGTATCCACATAGGGTTTGATATAATCCAGCCAAACACGCTGTCCGGCGGCTTCGAAGCCTACGGGTGAAGGCGTGTTCAGATATTCTTTCATAAACTGAAAGGACTTCGCGGTCAGAATCGATTCATCCTTTTTTTCTTTTTTTGCTTTTGCCATGACTGCCAAAAATTTAGTGGTTCCAAAGATAAAGACTAGATGGTTCCCACCGCCACGAGAATAGCCTGTACCAGCATCATTCCGTCTATTCCGGCCAGATAGATATAATCGTTGTTATACTGCTTCGTAAGCATGATAACGAAACGGGTAATGAGTGCAGAGAGCAGCATGGCGTGAAAAAAAGGAAAATTGCCGGTGCGGATCAGCTCGGTAACAGACAGAAGCAGAAACAGGATCAACACCATATCGGCCAGTCGATAGGTGGCCCTAACCCCTATGCGTACCGGAATGGTACGGATTCCGTTCCGGGCATCCACTTCGCGGTCGCGCAGATCAAACAGGAGACAAAGCACGTACATGAAAAGAAAGCGCCGCACGAATACCAGCCAGTAACTGGTGATATCCACTCCTTCCTGGTCGGCAGGGAACCATACCGTAACCAGGGTCCATTCGAGGGATAACAGCACTATTTTCAACAATCCGTAATCCTTCAGGCGTTTTCGGGTGAACGGCAGCAGAGGGAAGGAATACAGGCTCGCCAGCAGGGCCAGTACCACCAGCACCATAAAATGCCGGGGTTCGAGCCAGAACAGGCTTATAAGTACCCCCACCGCTCCGAGGCCCAGGAGTATTTTCTGTGTTAACCGGTTGGCTACCGACCAATCCTGTCGCGCGCTGGGAAAAGGCTGTACTTTCTTGAAAAGATAATGCAGGTTATACTGCACCAGGGTGGCGCCGAAAACAAAGAGGTAAAGCGACCAATGGCTGGGTTCCAATCCCAATAACATATTGGTTTCCCAACAGAGCGCCACGGCACAGAGACCAATAAAAATTGCACCAAACAGGAGAAAATCGACCAGTTTTCGCATGCTCTATTGTCCCAGTAATATGATGGGCTCACTGGTCAGGGTATCGCTGGTATTGCCTGCCCGGTCGGTGATCGCGATTTTGAAGATCAGGGTATCATTCGCATCATTGCCGCCCTGGTTGTTCTGAATCTGCCGATAGAAAAAGACCTGCTCCATCCGGATCTCGATTTCGCCCTTGGTCTTATCGGGAAAATCGGGGAAGGCTGCATAGGCTTCCGGGTATTCGGACCCGCCGATTACCGAACGGGTATTCAACATAATCGGTTTATAATAAATGGCTGAATCCTTATCGCTGGAAAGATCACCTTCCTTGTCGGTAAATTCCAGGTTGATATAGAAAATCGCCTCACTGTCGAAAGGCACAACACGACTCTGGTCCTTTATTCGGATCGTGGGTTTTGTTTGATATTTGTCCTTACTGCAGGCAGCCAGGATCACCATTAACAAACATATCGGCACCAGTTTCCTAATCATAAAGCATCTATATTGTGGACGAATTTATTAACTACCGGCTGATAAACCTAACATGCGCAGTGAATTGATTCATAAAATTTTCTCAACCAGAAGGGAGCAGATGGAGGCGCTTTGCCTGGAAATTTTCCGTTTCCAGTACGATCAGAACCCCGTTTATCAGGCCTTTGCCAACTCGATCAACCGGAAACCGGAAACGGTGCAGAACATCCGGCAGATCCCCTTTTTGCCGATCCGTTTCTTTAAAACGCACGAAATAAAAACCGGCCATTACGAACCGGAAACCTGGTTCGAAAGCAGCGGCACCACGGGCATGGTCAACAGCAAACACCTGATCCGATCCCTGGATCTTTATCGCGAAAGCTTTTCCCGCGGCTTCCGGAAGTTCTATGGCGATCCGGCCGACTGGTGTATACTCGGACTCCTGCCCTCCTACCTCGAACGCCAGCATTCCAGCCTGGTGGTGATGGTGAACGAGCTGATGCAGCAGAGTGCTCATCCCGATAATGGGTTTTACCTCTACAATCACCAGGAACTAAAAGAAAAACTGGAGGGATTGGAGCGCTCGAAACAGAAAACCCTGCTCTTTGGGGTTACTTTCGCACTGCTTGACTTTGCCGAATACTGCCGGTTGCCCCTGAACAATACCGTTATTATGGAGACGGGTGGCATGAAGGGTCGCCGTACAGAGATCACCCGCCAGGCCCTGCACGATACCCTGGCAGCCAGTTTCCCCGGTGCTGGTATCCATTCCGAATACGGAATGACGGAATTGCTGTCGCAGGCCTATTGCGGGGATAATGGAAGGTTTTATTGCCCCCAGTGGATGCAGATTCTCCTGCGTGAAGAAGATGACCCGCTGAGTTTGCTCGACAGCCAAAAGATTAGCGGCGACCGACCGGCATCGGGGGCCATCAACATAATTGACCTCGCCAATTTGGATTCCTGCTGCTTTCTGGCCACCGATGATATCGGTAAGCAATATGCAGATGGAGGGTTCGAAGTGCTGGGCCGACTCGACAACAGCGATATCCGTGGCTGCAGCCTTTTGACGGTTTAAAAAATTTTTTAACAATCACGCAGCATTTCACACACAGTTGAAGTCTTATTATATTATAGCGGATACATACTTTATTCGCTGACTGACCAAATCTTACTGCTATTCGCTTACCAGCCACTGAACCGGGGATCGCTTGTTCCCGGTTCTTTTTTTCCCCGACGAACTTTGCGTTTCGATTACACACCTGCCTCAATAAAAAATGCTTATCGGAAGAGCTCCGACAAGCACTAAAATTTTACTTGATTTTCAAATATATAGGGAGGCATGTCAATACATCCTCATTTTTTTCGGTGATTAGTTTTCAAAAAACAGTTCATCAACGAATACCCATCCCGGTTCGCCCTTGCCCGGATGCCAGTTCGGCAAACGCCCGAGCGGCTTAACCACCAGTTTCATTTTGTTATAGGATTTATCTCCCAGCGGCAGGGCGTAACGTTTTACATGTTCGGCGGTATCCTTTGTCAGCTGCCGGGGAAAATCTTTGGCGATCAGCTTCCAGTTACCTGCCCCCTCCTCCTCATATACCTGAATTTCCCGGGGAGGCATGATGAATACCCCCGGATCGGTTATGGCACTTACCGAAATCGTCTTCAATGTTTGAGGTATATTGAAATAAAGTACCGCCACCATATCTCCGTTCCGGTAACCCAACCATCGGCCATTTCGGAAATTGAGTTCCCCCACTTCATCGTCAATCAGCGTTTTGCCGCCCGAACCACTGTAAGACGGATCGGGTGCTGTTACAAGCTGTACAGAATCGGGCTTGAGTCCGCTCGCAATAAAGTCGCGGGTTACGGTAGAAC
>DATCJQ010000252.1:0-1906 GCA_036562745.1 Flavihumibacter sp. | reverse complement strand
GTCTGCGAAAGATGATGGATATTCAGTTTGCCGAGGATCTGTTTTACTTTGGCTTCAAAATCCCAGCCGCCGGTTTCGTCCATTTTCTCGATGGCTTTCCCGATGGCCACAGCATCCTCCGCTTCGCTGGCAGCCTCATATTCCTTGATGGCCTGTAAGGTTGGATGATTATGCTGGAAGATATTGTCCAGTATCGACCGATCCTCCTCAAAAAACGGTTCCTGATCGAACAATGCCACGGTAACATCCTTGTGGATCCAGCAGCTTCCCCGGTCAGGTGTTTCCTTTCCGGCCAGAATCTTCAATAAAGTGGATTTTCCCGACCCATTCCGGGCGATCAGCGCAATCTTGTCGCCCTCCTCGATATGAAACGAAATATCCTCGAACAATGGCCGGATACCATAACTTTTACCCAAACCTTCTACCGAAACATAGTGCATGTTGCAAAGATAAGTGGGCGAGTACCAACAAATTCCTGCAAATTTGTTGATACGATATGGGCTTGTTCAAGATCAAAGGCATTATACTTGTTTGCTTGCTGGTATGCATCCGCTATGGAACGGTTCGGGCACAGTACCCCGATCTGGTGGCGATTGCAACGGATGTTGACAGCAATTATATCAGCACCTACGACAGTTTACTTACGGGACGCTTTTATTTTTCGAGAAAATACACCACCATCATTCTTGAAGGAAGCCGGTCTGTTGCCAACCTGCGTTATCGTCCCAATACCACGCTGAATATGGGCATCGGGGCCACCTATCGGGCTTTTTCGCTGAACCTGGCTTATGGCTTTCCCTTTCTGAATCCCGATAAAGGAAGAGGCAGAACCCGGTACCTCGATCTGCAGAGCCATATCTATCCGCGCAACTGGACCATCGATTTCTTCGGACAGTTTTACAAGGGATATTACCTGAGCCCGAAAGGACTCGGCCGCGCCGATCAGGCCTCTTATTATGTACGCCCCGATCTTGGCATTTCATTGTTTGGTCTGGCCGTTTATAATCTGCGCAACGGCGATTGCTTTTCCTATCGCGCCGCCTTTCTCCAGAGTGAGTGGCAGAAAAAATCCGCCGGCACCTTTCTTTTTGGTGCGGAAGTGTACGCAGGCTCGGTAACGGGCGACTCCGCCATGGTTCCATCCATCATTGAACAAAACTATTTTCAGCGCGATATCTGGCGCGTCCGTTTTGTTGAGTTAGGTCCCGGCGCCGGTTATGCATATACGTTAGTCTTCAAAAAACACTGGTTTCTTACCGGTGCAGCCACGCTGAATGTCGATATCGGCCTTTCCCGTGAGTATCGTGAGGGCGATGCCAGCAGCAAAGTGAGTGTCAGTCCCAACTTTACCTATCGCGGTGTTACGGGGTATAACAGCGATAACTGGAACTTGAATTTTTCACTGGTGGGAAATACGATTTATGTGCGGGGCAACAGCTCGAAAAATGATTATCAGTATAACACCGGGAATTATCGCTTCACCATCGCCAAACGATTCAGGCCCGGTCCGCGTTTAAAAAATAAACTGAAATTGCTCGATCCAAAATAACCATTATGCATTGGTTCAAACGTAGTTTGCTTATTCTTCTGCTCGCGTTTATTTCTTATCTCGTTTATTATTGCTGGAATGCTTTTCCGATAGTTTCGGGTTATAGTGCGAAAATGGCCTGCTCCTGTATTTACCTGGGCGATCGCAGTCTAGAATCCGTACAGAAAGAGGAGCTGGGAAATTTCCCGCTGAAGCTGGCATCCATCACCTTGGAAAATGACAGTACGGTAACTGCCACGGTAGCGGGGATGGCCAGACAAAGGGCTGTGTATCGCGCCGGACTTGGTTGCACGCTGGTGAACGAAATCAGTAAGGAAGAATTGAAAAATCAGGCGCTGGTGCTGGCAAGGGCACCTG
>DATCJQ010000241.1:0-3892 GCA_036562745.1 Flavihumibacter sp. | reverse complement strand
GCACAGGACAAACTGATCGGTGAAATGATTGAGCTGGGAGCTATTGTAGGCGCAACTGCCGACCACGGTATGAATGCCAAAGTGAAGGAAGATGGTACTCCCAACGTACTCTTCGTGGAAGAAATGCTGGAGCAACAATTTGGGGATCTTGGATTCCGCGTGATTTGTCCGATTACCGACCCTTATGTAAAACACCACGGAGCGCTGGGTTCTTATGTAGTGGTTCACCTCGATTACCCCGAACGTGTTCAGGAAGTGAAAAACTGGCTGGCACAACAGGATGGGATAACCGAAGTTTATGATAAGGCGATGGCCGTACGTCTGCTCGAACAACCCGAAGATCGCATCGGCGACCTGGTGGTACTCTCCGCCCGCGATGTGGTATTGGGAAGAAAAGCTTCCTACCACGATCTCGCGGCACTGGATGGTACCCTTCGTTCACATGGCGGACGTTATGAAGAAATGGTTCCCATGGTCCTTTCGCATCCGCTGAACAAACAGTATCGTCTGAAAGCCGGTGGTGATCCCCGCAACTTCGACATTTTCGATTTCACCGTAAACGGTACAGTAGTTTAAACGCACAATCGTCTAAATTAACACGGGCGTATTAAAATACTAGCCTATTACATTACTTGTTTAACACATCACTCGTCTAATATAACCAACCAACTATTTATGAGTACAACAGAAAAAGGACTGCCGGTTCAGGACTGGTATTGCTATGTGGGAGGGCAGCGAATCGAGTCCGGCAAGTTTCATGAAGTAAAATCTCCGTACGACAACCGGGTCGTTGGTCGCGTTGCACTGGCAGGCGCGGCTGATGCCTCCCGCGCAATTGAAGTGGCGCTGGCAGGCGGTCCCAAATTGAACCGCTACGAGCGTTATGCCATTATCGAGAAAACCCGTCAGCTGCTGAACGAGCGCAAGGAAGAATTTGCGCAAACCATCAGCGCCGAAGCCGGTCTCTGTATCCGGGATGCCCGTTATGAAACCGGACGTGCCAATGATGTATTGATGTTTGCGGCTATAGAAACACTGAAGGATGACGGACAGATTTTTAGCTGTGATATTTCTCCAAATGGCAAGGCGCGTAAAATCTATACACAGCGTGAGCCCCTGACCCTGGCGGTTTGTATCACTCCCTTTAACCACCCGCTGAACCAGGTGGTACACAAGATTATTCCGGCTATTGCAGTGGGTACTCCGGTGGTTTTGAAACCCTCTGAGAAAACGCCGATCACCGCCATCAAGCTGGTGGAACTCTTGTATGAAGCGGGATTACCGCACTACATGCTGAGTGTCTTACTGGGACCCACAGCCGAAATTGCCGAGCCGCTGGTGAAAGATCCCCGCTCGGAACTCGTTTCCTTCACCGGAAGCGTGGCCGTAGGTAAACATATAGCTTCCACTGCTGGATATAAGAAAGTGATACTCGAATTGGGCGGTAATGATCCGCTGATCGTGCTGGAAGACGCCGATCTGGATCTGGCCGTAACTCTTGCTGCCGAAGGCTCTTTCAAAAACAGCGGACAGCGTTGTACTGCGGTAAAGCGTATCCTGGTTCAGGACTCTATCTATGATGAATTTGTGAAAAAGCTGGTAGAGAAAGCTGCCTATTATAAATCAGGTGATCCGGCAGATGAGTCCACCATCGTGGGAACCGTTATTGATGAGGCCTCTGCCATCTATCTTGAAACCGTGGCCAAGGAAGCAGTTGCGGAAGGCGCCAAAATCGTATTCGGTGGTAAGCGCACCGGTGCACTGCTGGAACCAACCGTAATTGTGGATGTTCCACCTACAGCAAGAATGGTGGTACAGGAATCCTTTGGTCCCCTGGCGCCGGTGATCCGTTTCAAAACCATCGAGGAAGCAATTGCCATCAGTAACTCTACTGCCTATGGATTGTCTTCCGGCGTGGTCACCAAAAACATGCACCATGCGATCCGCTTTATCAAGGAACTGCGGATGGGTACAGTGAATATTAATGAAGTGCCGGGTTATCGCATCGAGTCATCTCCCTTCGGTGGTGTGAAAGATTCCGGACTGGGCATTAAGGAAGGCGTGATCGAAGCAATGAAATGTTTCAGCTACGTGAAAACCTATTCACTCCCCTGGTAAAATTTAGCCTATGAGTGGAATTACCAGGCAATTGGAAAAATCCAGGTTGCTGTTTATAACCTGGTCCATGGTAGCCGCATTTGGCGCGTATTTCTGCGTGTACGCATTCAGAAAACCGTTCAATGCCGGAACCTATGCGGGGATCGAATGGTTGGGCATGAACTATAAAGCTGTGCTGATTATCGCGCAGGTACTGGGTTATATGCTGTCCAAATTCATGGGCATCAAAGTAATATCCGAACTGACTGCTGCAAAGCGGGTAGTCCTGATCGTTAGTTTGATTCTCTTTGCCGAGCTAAGCCTCTTGGGCTTTGGACTCGTGCCGGCCCCGTATAATTTTGTTTTTCTGTTTTTAAATGGCCTCCCCCTGGGTATGGTTTGGGGTATTGTGTTCAGTTACCTCGAAGGAAGAAGGTTCACCGAAACACTGGGTATGGGATTAAGCATCAGTTTGATTGTGTCTTCAGGCATTTTGAAAACGATCTATCTCTTCATCGTGAAACTGGTGCCGGGAATCTCTGAGTTCTGGCTGCCGGCCTTTATCGGAGCCCTGTTTCTGCCGCTGTTCCTCTTCTTCGTGTGGATGCTGGCCAAGATTCCGCCTCCCTCCGAAGATGATAAAAAACTTCGGGTGGAACGGGTGCCTATGACAGCAGAGGACAAAAAAGCCGTTATACGCCAACTCGGGTGGGGCATCGGGTCCATGGTGGCGGTCTATACACTGCTCGCCACACTGCGCGATTTCCGCGACAATTTCACTGTGGAAATCTGGGAGGAAATCCTGCCCACCAGAGATATCTCCGTATTCAGCCAAACCGAACTGGTAAGTGGTGTGATCGTGATATTGATGGTGGGAGCACTGTCCTTCTATAAAAGCAATCTCAAAGGATTCTGGGCCACCTTGCGCCTGATCGCTTTTGGTGTATTGCTCTGCGGATTCTCATCCCTCCTGTTCCAGTATAATCTCATCGGTCCATACTGGTGGATGCTGTCACTCGGCGTGGGACTATTCCTGGCCTATATCCCGATTCAGGTGGCGGTTTTCGAACGGATTATCGCCCTCTTCCAACTCAAGGCCAATGCGGGATTCTTTATCTATATCTGCGATTCCA
This sequence comes from Flavihumibacter sp., assembly GCA_036562745.1. GTDB lineage: Bacteria > Bacteroidota > Bacteroidia > Chitinophagales > Chitinophagaceae > Flavihumibacter. The sequence goes on along the minus strand of DATCJQ010000241.1, from coordinate 662 downwards.
TCGGCTACCTGGGCAGTGTGGGGCTGTTACTATACAAACAGTTCTTCATGAGAGATCTCCAGTGGAGCAATGTGCTGATGCAGTTTAGTTATTTCACCACCGTTATCTGCCTTCTGTTTATGGTGATTATGGCTGTGTTCTTCCGCAAAAAACTCGGCATGCAATCCGCATGCCCCAATAATGTTCAAGAAATCTCAATCAAAAATTTAAAAGAAAATGCAGGATAAATTGTTGTTTACACCCGGACCTCTGTCCACTTCCCTCACCGTTAAGCAGGCCATGTTGCATGATCTTGGCTCGCGCGATGAGGCTTTCATTCAGATCGTTAAAGAAATCCGTTCCTCTCTTCTCAAACTGGCAGGTGTATCCGAAGAGAAAGGATACGAATGTGTGCTGATGCAGGGTTCGGGGACTTTTGGAGTTGAATCTGTTATCAGTTCCGTTGTTGGAAAAAATGATACCCTCCTGGTATTGGTAAACGGTGCATACGGCGAGCGCATTGTGAAGATGGCTACCATTCATGGCATCAACCTGGTGGTTGCCCGGGTGCCCGAAAACGAGATTGTTACACCCGAGCTGCTGGCTGCACAGCTGGACGCTAATCCCGCCATTTCCCATGTTGCAACCATTCATAGCGAAACCACTACCGGTTTATTCAATCC
>DATCJQ010000473.1:0-1831 GCA_036562745.1 Flavihumibacter sp. | reverse complement strand
GAAGAAATCGCTGGATGCATAATAGCTCCCCAGGCTGCCCTTCCGTTCCAGTTTTGAAATGGGGGTAATGGGCATAAACCAGAGGATTTCCACGCCCATATCCCGGAGCCTTGGCAGAGATTTCCGGAAAGCCGCAAACGTACCTTCCTCCGAATATTGACGAAGATTGATTTCATACACATTGCTATCGCGGCACCATTCCACCGGCGAAAAAGGAGAACTGGACATTTTAGATTTTTTGATAATAAAACCACTGACAAAAAAACAGGCCATCAGTAACCGCGAAGGTCCGAGGCTCAGCGTTTCAGGTGAAAATAAGCTAAAAATGCCTAAGGCAGTGTCCAGTACAAACTAAGTACATTTGCAGTATGAAGCAATTTGATGTACCGGTTAAATATCGCAGTCCGTTAATTAGCGCCGTTAAGCAGAAAAGAAAGCAGCAGGATCGTTTGAAAAAAGACTTCAGTCCCACCCTGCTCGATTTCGGCAACGTGCATATTTATCTGGCTCGTCATTTCGGCTTCTGTTATGGCGTGGAAAATGCGATCGAGATTGCATTCCGCACCGTTCAGGAGAATCCCGGCAAACGGATTTTCCTGCTGAGTGAGATGATTCACAATCCCCAGGTCAACCGCGATTTGCAGGAACTGGGAGTGGATTTCCTGCAAGACACATATGGCCGACAGCTGATTCCATTTGACACATTGCAGCCCGATGATATCGTTTTGATTCCCGCTTTCGGAACCACGCTTTCGCTCGAGGCCATGCTGCACGAAAAGGGTATCGTCACCGAGAAATACAATACCACCTGTCCGTTTGTGGAGAAGGTCTGGAATCGGGGTGAACAAATTGCGCAAAAGGGATACAGCATCGTGATTCATGGCAAACCCCTGCACGAGGAAACCCGGGCCACTTTTTCCCATGCGGCAGCCAATGCGCCGGCCGTGATCGTTAACGACATGAGAGATGCAGAGCGACTGGCGAAATATATCCGCAAGGAATTGCCGGCGGAACAGTTTTACGAGGAGTTCAGCGGACGATATTCCGAAGGTTTTGATATTGAAAAGGATCTTCAGCGTTTTGGCGTGATCAACCAGACCACCCAATTGGCCTCCGATACACAGGCGATTGCCGAGTATTTGAAATCGGTTATGGTTGAGCTTTATAACCTCGACAATTCCAATGTTCAGGAAAGGTTTGCCGACACCCGTGATACGCTTTGTTATGCAACCAATGACAACCAGACGGCGGTTACAGGCATGCTGGAAACCGAGGCAGATTTTGCCCTTGTGGTGGGCGGTTACAACTCCTCAAATACCACCCATCTGGTTGAGTTATGCGAAAACAAATTGCCCACCTATTTTATCAATGGTGCCGCTAATATTTTGAGTGATCAGCAGATCCGCAGCTTTGATATTCATCAGAAAAAAGAAAGCGAGATTACCGGCTTCATTCCCTCCACCCGCCCGCTCCGGGTGCTGCTGACCAGCGGAGCCTCCTGTCCGGATGCCATTGTTGAAGAAGTTATCGGCCGCCTGCTCCAGGTCTGCAAAGCCGAGAAAAAAATAGAGGAGCTTGCTTTATTATAGATAATCGGCTTCATTGGGTCAGGTCTAAAATCGGTGAAAACACCCTTTTTCTTTTCAACGACATATCGTAAAATTGGGTCATCCTTGAGTGAAAAGTGAAGGAATGTCGATATCTACATTTTTGCGCCTTACCCCATGATTTTAGTCCCCTAGAATTAATAGTATGGTCTTGTAAATTTTTTCACTTATGACTGTTATTCAAACTTTTTCGGTCATACATTTTGTAGTGATACTTTTTACCA
>DATCJQ010000219.1:0-3331 GCA_036562745.1 Flavihumibacter sp. | reverse complement strand
TCCCAGGTTTGTTCGGTGTGAGCAAAAGTATATTCATCGCCCAGCAGGGAATACATCGCATTGGCACCGGCTATTGCATCATCGGCATTTCTCCAGAAATCAGCCGAAGTCGATTGCCCGTATGGGGGCGTGTCGAGCAGCCCTTTTTTACAACTCGCTGCCCCACAAATCAACAGCAGGCCGAGTCCGTTATATATGATGGTTCTTTTCATGTTCATTCTCATTTTTCAATTAAAAGGTAACGTTAAGACCGAAGATCCAGCTACGCGCCTGCGGATATTGTGCATAGTCCACATTCAGCTGTTTGTTTCCATCGATGTATCCCAGTTCAGGATCCATACCTGAATAACCGGTGATGGTAAACACGTTCTGTCCGGTTACGTAGAACCTTGTTTTGCCGATTCCCAGTTTCCTGGTAACGCTTTCAGAAAGTGTGTAACCAAGGGTCAGGTTTTTCAGACGCATGAAGGAACCGTCTTCAACGAACATATCAGAAGTGCGATAGTTGCGGTTGTTACGACGGGTAGTCATACGCGGAATGGAGTTGCTGGTACCCGGACCAGTCCAACGGTTTTTCACTTCTTCATACATATTGAATGAATAAGTGGGATCCAGGCCCTGCATACGGTCGGCATTGTAAATTTTTACGCCGGCATTTCCGAGGAAGAACAGGCCGAGGTCAAATCCTTTGTAATTGAAATCGGCATTGAAACCATAAACCATTTTCGGATGGGGACTGCCAATATTAACGCGGTCGCTATCGTCAATTTTTCCGTCGCCGTTCACGTCGATGAAACGAACATCTCCGGGTTCAATCAAACCGGCGGTTCTGCGCGGATCATTGGCGATATTGGGATCCTTGTTGATATCATCCTGCGTTTGATAAAGTCCGTCGGTTTTCCAGCCGTAGAAGATACCAATCGGCAAACCTTCGTAGGTGCGGGAAATTTCTTCCAGCGGACGGCCATACAGTTGGGATCCGATGAAATTACCGTCGTAGAGTTTGATCACTTTATTTCTGATGAAAGCGGCATTGGCTCCGATACGGTAAGTGAGATCACCCACACGGTCAGACCAGTTCAGGTCGAATTCCCAACCCTTGTTGCTCAGTTCACCCACGTTCTGATCGGGTATGCTCAGGGTTCCCACGGTACCGATGGTTGGGGGAGCCAGCAACATGTCGCGGGTCATCTTGTCGAAATAGTTGATGTTCACAGCGAGGCGGCGATTAAAAAGTTCCGCGGTTATACCGGCATTGTACATTTCGGCAGTTTCCCAGGAGATATTGTAGTTGGGAAGTCGGGTCTGTGTGTTACCTACCACGGTATTGTCTCCGAAGACATAACGACCACCACCACCGATCAGCGCCAGGTATTGCAGGCGGGAAACATTTTGGTTACCCAGCTGGCCCCAGCCGGCAGTGAGTTTCAGTTCATCCATCCAGGAAACATTGAAGAAATCTTCATTGGAAATTCTCCAACCTGCAGAGAAGGCAGGGAAATAGCCCCATTTGTTTCCGTCAGCAAATTTGGAAGAACCATCTGCCCGGAAGGTAGCGGTTAAGAGATAACGCTGATCGTAATCGTAGTTGATCCGACCGAATACCGATTGAAGCGCATCATAGTAGCGTCCGCCGCCCACACCGGCCAGTGTTTGTCCCACATCCAGATAACGCTGGTTGGGATCTTCGTTAATATAATCCCGTTTGGAACCCGAGAAATAGTTGCCGTCAAATGTTTGAGCAGTATAACCGGCAACGGCATCCACCTTGTGTTTAGAGCCGAACAGTCGGTTATACGAAAGGAAATATTCGCTCAGCAGCGAATAGGATTCGCTGAAACTTCTCGACTGGCTGTTATTGTTTCTTGTACGGGTCTGGTCTGCAATAATTACGGCGAACCCGTCTGTGGTGTAGTGGTTACCATCCAACCCCAGGTTCACTTTGAATTTCAATCCCTTTGCCAGCTCGAGTTCCGCATTCACATTACCCAGCAGGCGGGTATTGATATTGTCTTCGTCCAGAATGGAGGTAGTGTAAACCGGGTTGTTGATATCACCGAATTCATTCGAAGCCTTGGAACTGCCCCAGGTGCCATCGGCATTTTTAACCGGAATAAAGGGCATGAAACGAATGGCACTCCAAATCAGACCAGATTGTGCAGAACGGGTATCGTGCTGATTGCTGCTGGAGCGACTGAGCTGCAGGCTTTGTCCGATTTTCAGGCGCTTTCCGATTCTGTGATCGGAGTTCAGACGAACGGTGTACCGTTTGAAATTGGAGTTGTTGATGGTTCCTTTTTCATCGTACACACCACCCGAGATCATATAGCTTGATTTGGAGGAACCGCCCGAAAGGGAAACATCCAGATTGCTGACGCGTCCGGTTCCGAACAGCGCTTCCTGCCAGTTGGTGCGCTGGATTTCATTCTGGGGATCCGTCCATACGGCATTTACCGGCAGTCCGTCGTTGGTATAACGTTCTCTTTTCAGTTCCGCCAGTGTGCGGGCATCCAGCACATTCAGGAACTTGATCGGCTTGTTCACGCCGGTATAGGCGTTCACGTTCAGACGCATGGGCTGCTCATAACCACCTCTTTTGGTAGTTACGATTACCACCCCGTTTGCTGCCCGGGTACCGTAGATGGCCGAGGCAGACGCATCTTTCAATACCTCAATGGAGGCAATATCATTGGGGTTGATAGAGTTCAGATCACCGGCCGGAACCCCATCGATAATGATCAGCGGATCGGCATTGTTGATGGTACCTGTACCGCGGATACGGATGCTACCGGCATCACCCGGACTACCACCGTTGCGGATAACATTTACCCCGGCAGCACGTCCCTGCAGGGCCTGAGTGGCACCAGACACGGGCAGGTTCTGAATCTGCTCCCCTTTTACCGAAGCTACGGCGCCGGTAAGATCCTTTCTGGATGAGGTACCATAACCAACTACCACAACCTCATTGAGTTTGGAGCTGGAGATTTCCAATGCCACATCAATTACCGAGCGACCGTTGATGGAGACTTCGGTGGAAGTGAATCCGGTACTGGAGAATACCAGAATGGCATCTCCCGATTGAATTGAAATTGTATAGGCTCCCTGATCGTTGGTGGTGGTACCACGTGTGGAGCCTTTGATAGTAATATTTACGTTGGGAAGTGGTGCACCGGTACTCTGGTCTGTAACAGTACCAGAAACCGATGACTGCGCATAAACAAGCTGCAGCGAAGCTACTGCTGCAAGGAATGTCAACGCGCACTTAAGCAGTGTGTTAAGTTTCATAAATGTTTGGTTATACAGTTTGGAGGAACAATACATAGCGGATCAC
>DATCJQ010000212.1:0-5781 GCA_036562745.1 Flavihumibacter sp. | reverse complement strand
TCGAATCCTGTTGCCCGTGCTAGTTGAACGAAATTGATTAAATTGCAAAAGCTCAATAGGTCTCAGCTACCTGTTGAGTTCTTTTGTTTCTGTGATTCAATGTAAAACTGTAATCTTGTAGCATGAATAAAGTAACCAACTATTTCAGCGAATCCTATAAAGAGCTGATGGAGAAAGTGACCTGGCCAACCTGGGCACAACTTCAGCAGTCCACCCTGATCGTGCTGGTAGCAACCATCCTGATTACCCTGGTGGTTTGGCTCATGGACTTCGCATCTAATTCATTTTTGAAACTGATCTATTCATTCTTGTAATAATGGAAGAAACTATTAACCAACAGGAGACTAAATGGTATGTTCTGCGCGTGGTAAGTGGCAAGGAACGTAAAGTGAAGGAATACCTGGACAAGGAGATCAGTCGCGGTGGATGGAGTGATGTGGTAAAACAGGTTTTCCTGCCCGTTGAGAAAGTGTACAAGGTTCAGAACGGGAAAAAGGTAATGCGCGAACGTAACTATTATCCTGGCTACGTGATGATCGAAATTGTGGAAGGTAAACTGGGAGATGATCTTAAAGAGACTATCAAAAATACCAGCAACGTAATCCACTTCCTCGGTAAGGATAATCCCATCGCCCTCCGTAAGGCAGAAGTAAACAAGATGCTGGGTAAGATGGACGAGATGAGCGAAGCCGGCGGTATGAGCATGATCGAACCCTTTATCGTGGGCGAAACCATCAAGATTATCGAAGGACCGTTCAACGATTTCAACGGCATCATCGAAGAGGTGAACGACGAGAAGAAAAAACTGAAGGTTACCGTGAAGATCTTTGGTCGCTCCACACCGGTTGAACTGAACTATATGCAGGTTGAGAAATTGGCCTGATCCGAATAGAATTTCCCTGAAAGTGCGCCCCAGAGCGCACTTTTTTTGTTTTATATGATAATTATATGTAGTTTTGCGTCCCCCAATAAAAGTTCTTTTTCGAATTGGATTTGGGAGTCTTCCTGGCTAAGCGCAGGGGACGTTAACACCAAAAAAGTATAACATGGCAAAAGAAATCACTGGTTTCGTAAAGCTGCAGTGTAAAGGCGGTCAAGCCAACCCTGCACCCCCCATCGGTCCGGCCCTTGGTTCTAAAGGTCTGAACATTATGGAGTTCTGTAAGCAATTCAATGCCAGAACTCAGGACAAGATGGGCAAAGTATTACCTGTGTTGATCACAGTGTATTCTGACAAGTCTTTCGACTTCGTTATTAAAACTCCTCCTGCCTCCGTACAACTGATGGAAGCAGCGAAGGTTCAAAGCGGTTCTAAAGAGCCTAATCGTTCAAAAGTTGGAAAAGTTACCTGGGCTCAGGTAGAAGCAATTGCAAAGGATAAAATGCCTGACCTGAATTGCTTTACGCTGGAGAGTGCCATGAAAATGGTAGCCGGTACAGCACGCAGCATGGGTATCACTGTTGATGGTGTTGCTCCATGGGAAAATTAATTGTGAAACACAAAAACTTTTGAGCAATGGCTATCACTAAAAAAAGAAAAGTAGTTAACCAGAAGGTTGATTCTAATAAAATCTATTCACTGAAAGAAGCTTCTGCCCTGGTGAAAGAAGTTAACGTGGCCAATTTTGATGCCTCTGTTGACCTGCACGTTCGCCTGGGTGTGGATCCCAAAAAAGCGGATCAGGCTGTACGCGGTACCGTAACCCTTCCTCACGGAACCGGTAAAACCAAACGCGTACTGGTACTTTGCACTCCCGATAAAGAGAACGATGCAAAAGCTGCCGGTGCCGATCACGTAGGTCTGGACGAATACATTCAGAAGATTGAAAGCGGTTGGACCGACGTTGACGTTATCATCGCTACTCCTTCCGTAATGCCTAAAATTGGTAAACTCGGTAAAGTACTGGGTCCGCGCAACCTGATGCCCAACCCCAAAACAGGTACCGTTACCAACGATGTGGCTGCAGCAGTAAACGAAGTTAAAGGTGGTAAAATCGCCTTTAAAGTGGATAAAGCTGGTATCATTCACGCTTCTATCGGACGCGTAAGCTTTGGACCGGAGAAAATTGCCGAAAACAGCCAGGAGCTGATCTCAGCCATCCTGAAACTGAAACCCGCTACCGCTAAAGGTACCTACCTTAAAGGTGTTAGCATGGCAAGTACCATGAGTCCGGGTATTACCATCGATACCAAAACATTTATTCACTAATTAAAAACTGTTCTCCTCACGTAGGCAGAATTAAAATATTAGCGGTATGACTAAAGAACAAAAACAAGAAGTGATTGAACTGCTGAAAGGCAAGTTCTCTCAATACAACAACTTCTATATCACCGATACAGAAAGCCTGACTGTAGCCCAGGTTTCCAAACTGCGCAGCGTATGCTTCGACAAGCAGGTTGAAATGAAAGTGGCTAAAAACACATTGATCAAAAAAGCGCTCGAGTCTCTGGATGCTGAAAAGTATGCCGGTGTTTACGAAGCACTGAACAATGTAACAGCCCTGATGTTTTCTGAAAACCCCAAAGATCCCGCGCTGATTATCTCAGCCTTCCGTGCTGAAGCAAAAAGCGAGCGCCCGATCCTGAAGGCAGCTTTCATCAACGGTGATGTATATGTTGGCGACGAAAACCTGAAAGCACTGACCAAAATCAAAACCAAGAACGAACTTATCGGCGAGGTTATCGGTCTGTTGCAATCTCCTGCACAACGCGTTATCGCTGCGCTGCTTGAAAAAGCTAAGAAAGAAGGTGGTGAAGAAGCCGCTGCTCCTGTTGAAGCAGCTCCCGCTGAGTAATCACTTCCAACAATATTCCCCTGCCTGAGGGGTGAATTAGAATTTTTTTAAAAACCGCCGTCGGAGCATACAGGCTGTGAAGACGGTAAAAATCTAAACAAATGGCAGACGTAAAATCTTTAGCCGAACAACTGGTTGGCCTTACTGTAAAAGAAGTTCAGGAACTGGCTGACGTACTGAAAAACGAATACGGAATCGAACCTGCAGCTGCTGCTGTGGTAGTTTCTGGTGATGCTGGTGGCGGTGCCGCTGCTGCAGAAGAAAAAACTGCTTTCAACGTAATCCTGAAAAACGGTGGTGCTTCTAAACTGAACGTAGTTAAAATCGTTAAAGACCTGACTGGTCTTGGACTGAAAGAAGCAAAAGAACTGGTTGACGGTGCTCCGAAAGCTGTGAAAGAAGGCGTATCTAAAGCTGAAGCTGAAGATATCGCTGCTAAGCTGAAAGAAGCTGGTGCTGAAGTTGAAATCAACTAATCATCATCTATTGCATAATAAAAAAGCTGTCCGTTTGGACAGCTTTTTTATTTTACAGGAACTCCAGCAAATACATCGCGTGGTCCCGGCCGAAATAATGATTGTATAATAATCCGTATCGCAGTTGCCCTGCGCTGCCTTTTTTCACAATTAAATCAGGATGAATGGCACGTTTGGCAGCCATCCGGCTCGCCGCCCACAATCCGAAGCCCCCGGCCGTATCAAATTCTCCGCAATACTGCTTGAACTGCAGCTGATGGGTGGCCGGACCCAGTTGCTCGCTGATCCGATCGTAATAATAATCATACCGGCTATCAGTATTTCGTCCCAATAAACAACAATCCAGTTGCTCATGGCCTATTCCATGATCGGCCAATAACTGATCCAGTCCTGCTGTTATAGCTGCAGCATCGGGTTCATACCAAAGCCGGATATCCTTAATGGCCAGGGATGCTCCATCACGATCTTTTTGTGCATAAAAGAAAAAGCTCCCCTCACCCGAAATCGCTCCGGGGGAACTGATGGGTAAACCACTTTCCACCATCTGGCGGATTTCCTCATCCGTTTTCCAGTAGCCCAGTTTATTCTTGATGATATAGTGCTCGGAGGTCATCTCTTCATAAGAGCCCACCAGTGCATTTTGAATGGTACCTTCCCCCATCAGCAGGGCAGCATCGATGAATGCATGCTCCAGTGAAAAACCCCGATGCACATAGGTGGAATTATAGGAATGAACCTGGTGGTGCAATCCGATCAGCCCGTTCAACGAGTTGTAGGTCGATTGTATAAAGGGAGAGGGGTTCAGGGTACCCTCATTGAACTCGCGGATCGAATGCATGAATTTTTCGGTGTCGTGCAAACTTCCCTTACCCGTGCCCGTTATAATGGCATCAGGACTGGTTTGCTGTGCATCTTTCAGGCATTCGATGGCGGCCACCAGTCCGATTCTTGTCAGCCGGCTCATGCGCCGCAGCTGCATAATGGTGAAATAGTCCTGATACACCGGTTCTTTATACACAAAACGGTTGCCCTGTAAAGAGGCATAAGGCGGATGCAGTTCGTTCTCTTTGAAACTGTCCTGCGGCGTAATAGCCCTCGCAGCCCGTATGTAAAGTGGACTAATCATTCCTGCTGAAAATTAAACTTGCGTTATTACCGCCGAAACCAAATGAGTTGCTCAGTATATGTTGGAGCGATGCTTTTTTATAATCCTGTAAGGGAATCAATCCAATTCCTTCCATTGGCTGACCGAAGTGCAACGCGGGATAGATTTCCTGATTCAACAAGTTCAACACAGAAAATACTGCTTCAATAGCGCCGGATGCCGCCAGTGTGTGGCCGGTATATACTTTGGTGGAGGAAAAGGGCGGAACCTCATCTCCAAAGAGGCGGCGTATGGCGCGACCTTCCGATTCATCGTTGTTGATTGTGGCCGTTCCGTGCGCATTGATATAGGAAATATCACCGGGCTGAAGACCAGCTCGTTCAATGGCTCGTTTCATTGCTTCGTAGGCCCCCATTCCTTCAGGGGATGGCGCAGTCGGGTGAAATGCCTCGTTGAAATTGGAAAATCCCGAAACTTGCGCCAGGGGGCGACTGCCCGTCTTCTTCAGACCGGCTTCGGTTTCCAGTACCAGGTAGGCCGCGCCCTCACCGAGGTTTAATCCGTTGCGATTCGCATCAAAAGGGCGACAGCGTTCGCGGTCGAGGTTTTTCAGGCTGTTGAAACCGTTGACCGTAAATCTGGTAAGACTATCCACTCCGCCACAAACAGCGCGGTCCAGCAAGCCCTGTTGCAAGAGCCTGGCGCCATATTGGATGGCATTGGCGGAAGAAGAGCAGGCCGTGCTGATGGTGGTGAGAAAACTGGTCAGTCCAAACTGCCGGGCCAGGTGTTCGGTACCCGTGGCGCAATCCAGTCCGGCTGCCCAAATCTCATCGTCTTCCTTATGGTCGGGTTGAATCAGATCGAAATAGCGGTCTTCAATATCGGTCATGCCCCCCACCGTGGTGGCGTTGATCAATCCCTGGCGAAAGCCTGCGGGTGCGGGGGCGGCCTGTCGGAGGGCTTCTTCCAGCGCCAATGCGCCCAGGGCCTGTAAGCGGCTGGGATGCAAGTGCTCGCGGGAGGAAACCATCTCCATTAATTCATCGGTGGAAAAGGGAACCTCGCCAAAAGGGAAAGCCGAACCATGGGTACTTCTCAGATGCGCTGAAGTGCTCAGACCTGTCCTACCGGAACGCAGTGCCTCCAGTTGTGCAGTCTGACCGACGCCCAGCGCCGACACAATGCCAATTCCGGTTATATAGATGGCCGGCATGCATTATTTTTTACGATTCGCCTGGATGTATTCCGCCATCACCTGGATGGATTCAAAAACTTTACGTCCCTCTCTCGGATCTTCAATTTTGATACCGTAATTGCGTTCGAGCAAAACAATCATTTCCAGCGAGTCGATGCTGTCGAGCCCGAGACCTTCACCAAAAAGCGGGGCATTGTCATCGATCTC
>DATCJQ010000075.1:0-2193 GCA_036562745.1 Flavihumibacter sp. | reverse complement strand
GGGTACCACTACCTTGTAATGGTGCCGGAAGTATTCAATAAGATCCTTAAAATTGCTCAGGGCACCAAACAGGCCATGAAGCAGGACCAATGGCTCGCCCTCCCCTTCCTCGATAAACTTAAATTTGTCCAGCTGTTTGATCTCGTATTGCATCTCTTCGTAAAAATAATACTTCCAATTATTTGCTAAAATAGTCCATTTAGCCCAATTATAGGCAGCAGGACATCGTCTGGGTCATGGTTAAGCCGGCTGAGCGGGCTCCTGAATTTCGCCGGACAATTTTTCGAGAAAATCGCCCAGATCGTTCATCACATTCTTGAATACCGGGAGGATTTCAGCTGCCCATTCCAATGCCAGGGGTCCCCATGGTGCAATTATAGGATAAGTGACAGAAGACTCTATGGCGTTGTCAGACATCAACGAAAGCTTATCCAGGTAGAACAGGAATACGGACCATGTCAACAAAAAAATTAAGGAATAAAAAACTATTCCAGCGCCTTTGTTGATCCAGCCCAGCGAAGCCCATTCGGCGGTTGACTCCAGCATTTTCCCGACGGTATTTACCAACAGAATAACCCCGATGAACACCAGAAGGAATGCCAGAAAGGGCAGCCAACGGGCCGATACATTTACTGTTCCCTCGAGCCAAAGAGCCACCACAGCCGAGAACTTCAGGGCTGCAAGCACTCCCAGCAGAAGGCCGGCAAAGGAGAAAACGGCCATCAGCAGACCATTTTTTATTCCCTTGAACACGGCCCATACCAGCACCAAAAATGTGACTATATCAATCAATACCGTGATTTTTTCGTCTTGCAGTAACCGATTGGTTACCGGTGTGCCCTTATCCCAACAGCGATTTAGCCATGGCACTGATGGCTTTTCCATCGGCCTTACCTGCGAGCTGCTTGCTGGCCACTCCCATTACCTTGCCCAAATCGGCCGGAGAGCTGGCTCCCACCTGGGCAATGATGGCCTGCACGGCCTCTTTCAGTTCAGCTTCGTCCAGTTGCTTTGGCAGGAACTGCTCAATAATGGCAATCTCTTCCTGTTCTTTTGCTGCGAGGTCTTCGCGGTTTTGTTGCTGGTAGATCTCCAGTGCATCACGGCGTTGTTTCACCATTTTCTGCAGCATTTTAAGGGCTGCATCTTCGGAGAGTACACCATTCGCGCCGGGTTCGGTCTTGGCTTTGATAATTTCGCTTTTAATGGCTCTCAGCCCCCTCAATGCCGCTTCGTTCTTGGCTTTCATGGCTTCTTTCATCTGAGCCATTACCTGTTCTTCTAATATCATATGTATGTTTTTTGATAAGGGAACAATCTGAACAAATCACTTCACTGCGTTTTCCTTCATCTGTTGGTCCTGGAATTTTTTATAAAAATCGCGGGCAAAATTCCGCAGGTCGTTTACCATCTCTTCGTTTCGGGTGGCGCGGTTATAGGTATCCGCCATGGTCATTAATGTCTGATAAAAGAAATCCGCCATTTCATCCACCATCATATCCTTGGTCCACAGATCGATCCGCAAAGCGGTTTTCTCGGCTCCGTCCCAGAAAGCCAGCATCATGGCTTTGGCTTTTTGCGCCTGATCGACGGTGCTGGCCGATGCGCTCCAGCTGATTTGGGAAGGAATTTTCTCGTGATCCAACTCGACATCGATCGTGATCGTTGATTGTTGCATTACAAACTGTTTAGGGTTGCAAATTAGCCATAATCAGGAAGAAAGCTGCCTGATCATTGTGGCATATGTGTCAAGACTCGCATTTTGGTTCATCTGTTGGCGCCGGTCCACGGCGTTTTCAACCAGGCGCGAGCGCAATTGTTCATCTTTATATAATACCATCATCTGGTGGGCCCAGGCGTCTATATCGCCCGCTTCCGCATAACTGGCAGCTTCGCCACAAATTTCCCGGGTATGCGGGTGGGCCGTGGTGATGACTGAAGTGGCGGCCTGGATTCCCCATTCCAGCGGCCAGGTGGCGGCCCCTGATTTATAGGGATAAGCCAGCAGGTAGGCGCCCGAGAGCAGGGGTTTCAGCTCCACCGGGTCCAGATCCTCCAATACCGTTACATCGGCACGGTATTTATAGGTTTCCAGTAATTTTTTGAGCCGGGGGGTGTCTTCCGTAGACGGGCCGGCCAAAATAAAGGGCATCCCGGTCATCAGCCATTTTTTCAGCAGGGAGAAGGATTTCA
>DATCJQ010000209.1:0-4867 GCA_036562745.1 Flavihumibacter sp. | reverse complement strand
TCTCGTCTTCGACCAATAAAATATTGATGTCGTGCATAATCCTTCGGCTGATTGGCCTATAAAATTAGGCAGAAACGACCCTACGGTAGGGTTAGAATAATTATAAAATGATTAAAAAGCCTCTCTTCCTAGGGATAGATATCGGCTTGTGCCGCCAGCGCTTCGCGATATTTTTCGAGGATACTCGTTTTCGAAAGGAACCCGATGAACTCTTTCTCGGCATTCACCACAGGCAAGTACCAGGATTGTGTATTGTCCATTTTTTCCATCACTTTTTTCATCGGCTCATCCAGTCCCACCTGCGCGGGTGCTTTTTTCACATATTGACGGATAGATGTGGAAGAAAGTCCATCCGGATTAAACAATCTGCCCTTCAAATCGTTGAGTTCCACGATGCCTGCAAAATGATTCTCTTCGTCGACCACGGCAAAGAGGTTGCGGTTGGCCGCTGTGATCAGGTTGACCAGATCTGCCAGGCTCTGATCGATTTGTATGGTTTCATATTGTTCCAGCCGGAAATCGGAAACCCGGAGCTGGTTGAGGATATTATCTTCTTTCCGGTGCGTGAAAATTCTTCCCTCCATGGCCAGTTGCTTGGTTTCCATGGAATAGGGTTCATAATGTTTCACGATGAAAAAGGAAATGGCCGACACAATCATTAGCGGAATAAACAATTCATATCCATTGGTGATTTCGGCAATCAGGAAGATGGCGGTAAGCGGACAATACATCACCCCGCTCAGCACACCGGCCATGCCAACCAGACTGAAATTTGCTTCGGGCAGATGGATCAGCCGGGTATTGTTAGCCAGGCGGGAAATGAAGAATCCGAGATAGGATCCTACAAAGAGGGAGGGCGCAAAATTACCGCCATTACCGCCGCCCCCGATGGTGATGCCGGCTGCAACGGGCTTCAGCAAAAGGATGGCGCCGGCAAAGAGCAATAATCCCCATTCATTCATATAATCGCGGGCGATGAATTTGTCGACCAATCCTTGTGGGCTTCCATTCGCGAGCAGGGAAATAGTGTTGTAGCCTTCACCAAAAAGCGGCGGAAATAAAAACATCAGGGCCACAAGCATCAATCCCGCCAGCGCTGCCCGCGCATACGGGTTACTGTGTTGTTTCTGAATGGCGTGTTCGGTGCGTTTATATACCCGGGCATAGTACAGTGATACGAATCCGGCGGCAAATCCGAGCAGAATATAAAAGGGAACATTGTGATAGTTGAATTCTTCGCGCAGCCGGAAATTAAAGAGCACCGATTCTTTCAGGATGATATGCGAACAAAGCGCGCCGGTAACCGAAGCAATCATCAGCGGAATAAAATAGCTGACGATGGTTTCGGTAAGCAGAATTTCGATGGCGAAAATCACCCCGGTGATGGGCGCATTGAACACAGCAGAAATGCCGGCTGCGGCACCGCATGCTATCAGCAGGGTGCGTTCGCGATATTCCATGCCATGAATCCGGCTGGTATTCGAGCCGATGGCCGATCCCGTTGCCACAATGGGTGCTTCCAATCCCGCTGAACCACCAAGTGCCACCGTAATACCACTGGTGATGATATGCTTGTAGGTATCAGAAAGCGGGATGAAGGAACTCCGGCTCGCGATGCTGCGCAACACCATGCCGATACCTTTTTCGATATATCCCAGAAAGAAGCGTTTGGTAAGAAAGGTTACGAGCAGGAGGCCTACCGTGGGGAAAAACAGATAGATCCAGTCATTATGTACCGGGCGGTTGATGGTGGCCTGGAGGAAATGCACAAAGATCTTAAGCAATACCGCAGCCAGACCGGTAATCAATCCGGTAATAACAGCCACGAACATCATGTACTGCACCCGGTTCAATCGCTCCCGGAGATAACCTAACAGAAACTGGTATAGCTCTTTCAGTTTTTTCATGCGATTCAATCAGATCCGGCTTAGTTTTTCGGCTGCAGCTTCTAAGGTAGAATGATTTTTGGCGAAACAGAACCGTATTAACCGGGTTTCTCTGCCATCCTGGTAAAAAGCGGATACCGGAATGGTGGCCACCCCCGCGGTTCGGGTGAGATGAAGGGCGAAATCCAGATCCCCCTGATTGCTGATCTGCTCGTAGCTGGCACACACGAAATAACTTCCCTTTGATGGCAGGAGGTTGAAACGGGTACACTGCATCAGCTTTGTGAAATGATCGCGTCGTTCCTGCATAAAGGATGCGAGGCTTAGATAGGCAGACCGGTCCTTCATAAATTCGGTTATACCTACCTGTGAGGGTGTATGTACGCTGAAACAGTTATACTGATGAATTTTCCGGAATTCTTCCATCAGCTCGGGTGACGACACACAATAACCGATTTTCCATCCGGTGCAGTGAAAGGTTTTTCCGAAGGAGAAGCACACAAAACTCCGCCGGAGAAGCTCGGGATAACGCAGTACCGATTGATGGGGTACCCCGTCGTAAACCAGGTGTTCATACACTTCATCGCTGATCAGGTAGAGATTATTGGCGAGTACGAGATGCTGCAGGCGGCTCATGTCCTCTACCGACCAGGTGGTGCCGGTGGGGTTATGCGGACTATTGATGATGATGGCTTTGGTTCGGGCACTGATCGCCTCTTCTATTTTATCCCAGGGAATAGAAAATCCGGGAAGATTGAGGGGGATCAGCACGGGCTTTCCGCCATTAATTAGAATGTTGGGAACATAACTATCGTAAGCAGGTTCCAGCACAATCACTTCATCACCCGGTTGAAGGATGGCGGTGAGTGCGGTAAAGATCGCGTAGGTGCCACCGGGAGTGATGGTAATATCGGTTGCCGGACTCAGGGTGGTGCCGTAGAGGAATTCAATTTTTTCCGCGAGTTGTTCCCTTAAGGGTAGCCATCCGGCCATGGGTGCGTACTGGTTGTATCCGTCGCGCATGGCTTTGTTAACTGCTTCGGTCAGTTGCTCTGGCATGGGGAAATCGGGAAAACCCTGTCCCAGGTTAATGGCCTTGCATTCTGCGGCCAGCGAACTCATGGTGGTGAAGATGGTGGTGCCGGTTCCGGGGAGTTTGGATCTCAACGCTTGCATGCGGTAAAGATAGGGGCAATAAAAAAGAGTCCCTTACAGGACTCTTGTGACAACTTTAAAAAATCTGCAATGAAGAAAGTTCACAAACTGCTATTCGCTATTATCAAGATACCAATTTTCCCTTGCAGGGCGGGGGTAAAACTCCCAGATATTATGGTAAAATTTTATTCGTTCTCGGATTGGGCCCTTTCACGGTAATCGGAGGGGCTGATACCCACCTGGTGCCGGAAGAACTTGGCGAAATTGGAATTATCCTTGAAATGCAGGTAATAGGCGATTTCGGCCACTGTCATATCGGTGTTTTTCAGGAGCGACTGGGCTTCGAGGATCAGTCGTTCGCGTACGAGCTGGGCGGCGGTTTTACCGGTCTGCTGTTTCAGCAGGTTGCTGAGATAGGTTGGGTGGAGGTGCAACTCGTTGGCCACATATTTCAGGGTCAGGGGTTTGTCCATCTTGCCCTTGTTCAGCTCGATAAAATAGTTATTCAGCGCCTGCAGGAAATTATTGAGGGTGGTATCCTTCCCGTTGCTATTGGGGGGAACCGAACCCGACAACACGTGCTTGCACTCGTAGAGGAAGATGTTCAGGTAGTGATAGAGCATCTTCATGCGCTCGGGGTGTTCGCTCCGGAGGAGGTGGTACATGCCTTCCAGGTGATCGTGCAGTTTTTTAAGTTGATCTGCCTCGGGTTTGAAGACCAGCCCGTTTTCCGTGTGGAAATACCGGAACTCGCGGAAAATATATTCGCCCTGTGGATACTGAAAGATGAAATCCGGCGTGAAGAAAAGCAGGAATCCGTTCCAGTCTTCCACCTGCATATACTGACGGATATGCCAGGGTGAAGTGAAGTAAATCTGTTGTCCGGTGAGATCGTAGATCTCGTTGGATATACTGAGTTTAAAATCTCCGCTGGTAACCACTCCCACTACAAAGGCGTTGAGCCGGAAAGGGCTGCTCGACACATCCTGGAGACGGTTGGGAATTTCTTCGAATCGGAGTATATCAAAAAATGGTGAATTCGGTTCGAGTGAATTGGTATCCCGAAAAGATTCTACCAGGTTTTCATAATAAGCAACCTGTTTTTGCATTTCTCTGTGGTTTTTCTGTTCATCAATCAGGCCAAGATGGCGGTAGCTTCTATTTCAATAAGGTATTCGGGTGAGATCAGCGAACTGACTTCCACCATGGTGGTGCAGGGTTTAATGCTGCCAAAAAACTCGCCGTGCGCCCGTCCGTATTCTTCCCACCGGCTGATATCGGTTACATAGAGGCGGGTTCTCACTACGTCTTTCAGGCTCGCTCCGGTCTGTTCAAGTACTTTGGCGATTTTCTGGATAATGAAGCGGGTTTGTTCGTAGGCATCATCCATTCCCACTATCTCGTTGCGGTCGTTTATGGCTACTGTACCGGTGACTTCAATGGTGTTTCCCACCTTCACAGCCCGGCTATACCCAACAATATCTTCCCAGGGTGCGCCTGAGGAATAGTTGTATCTGGTCATTGGGAGTTGGTTTCACAAATGGTGCAAATGCAATGATACTTTAAAAACGAAAAGCCATGGCTTTTTAGGCCCACGGCTTTTGTTAATTTTTATAAGCGGTAAGGTAAAAACTACAGGAATTTTTCGCCCTTTTTCCGTTTTACCTCATTTACATATTCCTTGATTTCCTGCTCCTTGGTTTTCTGGCAGATTAAAAGCACATCTTTCGTGTCCACAACTATGTGATCATCAAGACCTTGCAAAAGTACCAGCTTGTCGTTGGGTACATGTACCATACAGCGGGTGGCATCGATCACGATCACAT
>DATCJQ010000198.1:0-2467 GCA_036562745.1 Flavihumibacter sp. | reverse complement strand
CTGATCGATGAACGATTTGGTGAAGTGGCCCTTTTTGTGAAAGAGAATTTTCTCGACCCGACGGGTTATGGACAATACCATTTCAAACCCGAATTTGATACGCAGCGAAAGATTGCCAACTGGTTTAAGGATGCGGCGGTACGTGATACCAATAACTGGTTGCGCCAGGGACTCTATGATCTGCACAGCAATGTGATTCTCTTCGAGGAAGCCGGATCAGAAGGCACCCGTTTTCATTTCCGATTTGGGATGGAAAGCACCTCATCCTTCCAGGCTCTCGAATGGGATACACAGGCGAAACTGAAGGAGCTGTACAACGATTATTTTTTCCGTCGCCAGAGCCAGTACTGGAAGGAAGAAGCGCTGAAGAAGCTGCCGGCCCTCAAAGCCTGCACCAATATGCTGATCTGTGGCGAAGACCTGGGTATGGTGCCCGATTCCGTGCCCGATGTGATGAAACAGCTGGGCATCCTGAGTCTGGAAATCCAGCGTATGCCCAAACAATTGGGGCGCGAATTCTTCCATCCCGATGATGCTCCCTATTTGTCGGTGGTTACGCCAAGTACCCATGACATGAGTACGATTCGCGGCTGGTGGGAAGAGGATCCTGCAAAAACCCAGCGATTCTTCAATAATGAACTGGGACAATGGGGCGAGGCGCCGATGATCTGCGAGGCATGGATCAACAAGATGATCATCAAACAGCACCTCTATTCTCCTGCGATGTGGAGCATCTTCCAGTTGCAGGACCTGCTCGGATCAGATGAGGGACTGCGTCGCGCCAACCCGGCCGATGAGCGGATCAATATCCCGGCAAACTCCCAGCATTATTGGAGGTATCGGATGCATATCACCCTGGAGCAGTTGCTGAAGGAGAAAGCGTTCAACCAGGATCTGAGAGAATATATCCGTGCCAGCGGAAGGGCTTAGAAGGATTTATTTTGATAGGTTTGCAGCATGCGCGTAAGATATTGCAAAACCAATCTGCCCTTCAAACATCCTTTTACGATATCGAAAGGCACCAAAACACATCAGCCCGCCCTCGTGGTGGAGCTCGATTTCAATGGTATCAAAGGCTATGGCGAAGCACCGGCCATTGCGTATTACAATATCCCCGTGGAGAAGATGGAAGCCGATCTGGTGGCCAAGAAGGTATTCGTGGAGAAATTTGCGTTTACCAGTCCCGAGCGCTACTGGCATTACCTGCATCATTTGTTTCCCGCGAATGGGTTTCTGGTGGCGGCGCTGGATATAGCCGCCTGGGACATGTATGGCAAGATCCGTCGCCAGCCTCTGCACGCCCTGTTTCAGGCCGATCCGACAAAAATGCCAATCACCGATTATACCATCGGTATTGATACCGCGGAGAAGATGGTAGCCAAAATGCAGGAGCATCCCTGGCCGGTGTACAAAATCAAGCTGGGCACCGATCGTGATATCGAGATCATGAAAGCCCTGCGAGAGCACACCGATACACCGCTGCGGATTGATGCCAATGCAGCCTGGACCAAAGAAGAGGCGCTGGAAAAGATTGAAGCGTTTGCGAATATGAATGTGGAGTTCATTGAGCAACCACTGGCCAAAGACGATTGGGAGGGGATGGCCTGGCTCAAGGAGCGATCACCCTTGCCACTGGTGGCCGATGAAAGTTGCGTATCCGAGCACGATGTAGCAAAATGTGTGGGCCATTTTGATGGCATCAATATCAAGCTGACCAAGTGCACCGGTATAACGCCCGCGCTGCGCATGATAAAAGACGCAAGGGCTTATGGGTTGAAGATAATGCTGGGCTGTATGAACGAAAGCACCATCGGTTCCGCCGCACTGGCCCACCTGGCACCGCTGGCAGACTGGCTGGATATGGACGGTCCGCTTTTATTGTCTGAGGATATTGCCGCCGGACTGCATTATGATTTTGGGAAAGTGGCGCTGCCCGATGCGCCGGGATTGGGGATCGAGGCATTTGTGGACAAGCAGGAGTGGCAATAGAGCAGCACTCCCGCCTGGTGCTGCAAAACAGAGGGTTGAACTATTTAATTGATTATTAATAAAAAAATATTTGCGTTTTTTCCCGAATGATTTGGAGGGAATCCCCCGGAATGCCTAATTTTGGCCCCGATTTCAACGGGATGTAGCGCAGCCCGGTAGCGCGCTTCGTTCGGGACGAAGAGGTCGCTGGTTCGAATCCAGTCATCCCGACCACCCAAGTAATCAAAGAGAACAAGCCCTGCAGATCAGCAATGATTTGTGGGGCTTTTTTCTTTGGCCGGCAGCGAATTTTCCGAGCACAGTCTCTTACCGAAGCTACTTTTTTTACATAACCGAGTTTACTTGACAACTACCATTTTGGAGTATTCGCCCGTGAGACACAAACGGTGGCCATAACCGAATTTACCAGTACAGGAATCTCTTGTCACCACATTCCACTCAGACAACTGATAATGAACACGTTAAATTATAATGTAAA
>DATCJQ010000463.1:0-3567 GCA_036562745.1 Flavihumibacter sp. | reverse complement strand
GTTTTTATCAGCAGCACTATATACCGAACGGATCTGCCATTGCCATTGCCGGCGATTTCGATTCGCGTCAGATGAAAGCACTGGTCACCAGCCTGTTCTCCAGCTGGAAAAAAAGCAGCCCGGTTTCCGATAAATCTGCATCGGCCAAAATTCAGTATCCCACCAACACCCGCGTGTTGCTGGTGAATAAGGAGGATGCCCGTGAAACCACCTTTTATATCGGAGCGCCCGGCATCCCACGTAATCATCCCGATTATATCGCGATTGATGTGATCAACACGCTGTTCGGCGGTCGTTTCACTTCCATGCTGAACGATGAACTGCGCGTGAATTCGGGACTGACCTACGGAGCACGCAGCAATTTCAGTTCGCTGAAACATGGGGGCAGCTTCGCGATCAGCACCTTCACTGCCACAGAAAATACCGAGGCCGCTATCGACAAAGCCCTCCAGGTACTGAATACCTTACACGAAAAAGGAGTGGATGAGCACTCACTGACATCCGCCAAGAACTATGTAAAAGGACAGTTTCCTCCGGGATTTGAAACCAGTCGTCAATTGGCATCGCTCATGACCCAGATGTTTTGGTACGGCTTCAACGAATCCTTTATCAATAATTTCCAGGCCAATGTTGATAACCTCACGCTCGAAAAAGCACGCGAGATTATCAAAACCTATTTTCCCAAAGACAAACTGCAGTTTGTAATGGTGGGAAAAGCGTCTGAAATCAAGAAGATCGTAAGCAAATACGGTCCGGTTACCGAAGTGCAGATTCAGTAATAACCAGACTGAAAAAGGTGTTAGAAAATTCTAACACCTTTTTTTAGGGAAAGAAAATTTAATCCGGCCAAGTCCTTCAGAAATTCAAGCGCTTCGTTTAATTCAGCGGTATGGCAAGTATAATCGAAGTGGAGATTCCCTGGGTGTTTACCCGCGGACCACTATTCAGCGATATGCCATTGGTCTTCCAGCTCGGATCTTCAAACGGAGCATAGTATCCCACTTTTAATCCGAGTTGGGTTTGGCTGATCACCTTCTTCCCGCGGAAAGGTTGAAAGCTGGCCTGCACCCCGATATTGGTCATCCATCCCTTCGTTTTAATATGATACTGATTACCGGTTCCCTCGAGATATACGGGCAGCGGTTGCTCATCGGGATCCATACGCGAAAGACGTGAGTCGAACCAAGAATGCTGCAGTCCGATGAAGGGAATCAGTTGCGCATATACATGATTCACCAGATTATATCCGAGCGATAATCCCGCTACCGATCCATGATAGGCGGTTTCGCGTTCGGTTTCGGAGCGGGTTCCGCCATAAATATGATAGTCGGCCATGGCCACCAGTCGCGATTTCGGGAAAATCACATAGGCACCTGCGCCACGGCTGAACATGGCAGCCGGAATGCGATTGTATCCTCTCCACTCGAGAATCTCATTTAAATTGGAGAAAAACGGCAGCTGTACACCACTTTGTGCCTGCAGGTAAATTTTGGGAGCTGCCGGGGGCTCCTTTTCCCCCGTACTGTCCTGCTGCGCCCATAAACTGGATGCTAAGAACAGAAGTCCGGAAAGAACGGTTGCCCGTTTTGCAATTTGCATTCGGTACAAGGGTTTGGTTACTGCAAATATCCATCTATATCAACGAGATGTCAAGTCCATTCATCGATTAATTGAACCGCACAGAAGGGATTTGCGAAGCATGCTTGCCTGGTTTGTGGCAGGCAAGAGAGTTTATTAAGGCGATAACACTCCGCCCTGCACGAATCCATTAACTTTATGGACATGGGTCGTAAACACATCATTCTATGGCTGCTTGGCATTTGCGCGGCAGTATTTTCCGGGTATGCGCAGCAGCGGGTTGCTGGTGTCATTTACGACAGCCAGTCCGACTCTATTGTGCAGGATGTGCTGATCATTAACCTGAATACGAAGGAATCGACCTACGGGTCGAAAGAGGGGAAGTACAGCATTGCTGCGGCAGAAGGGCATAAACTCGTCTATTCTGCAGTCGGTTACGCGCCCGATACGGTGCTTGTGGAATTTTACATGTTCGTTACGGGTTATGACATCTCCCTGAAACCAAGATTCACGACGCTGAAAACAGTGGTGGTGACCGATCGGAACTATCAGCAGGATTCGATTGAACGCCGCAATGCATATCGTCATCTCTTCGATAACAGGCCTGCGGGTATAACCGGGGGGAACACTCCCCAAAACGGCGTCGGAATTGTGTTGAGTCCGGGTAGCTTTTTTTCAAAAAAGAACCGACAGGAGCGCGAGCTCCGGAAAAAACTGGAGCAGGATGAAGAGGCGGAATACGTGAATTACCGGTTCTCACCGAATTTTGTACGGCAATACACCGGACTCAAGGGCGATTCACTGCAAAGCTTTATGCTGCGATTCCGACCCAGTTATGAGTTCTGTCGCAAGGCCAATCATGAGGATATGGTCAACTATATCAATGACAAACTGAAGATTTATCTTCGGCGTGATGAGCAGAAAAGCTCCGAGAACTGATTGCCTGATAACGGATCCATTACAAGCCCTTACCAATGACAAAATCTGTTGAAGCCGCGGCCCGCCTGATCTGGGATTATCATCAATTGAAGCATGAACTGACTCCGGCCGATTGTTTGCTGGCCCTGGGGAGTCATGATTTACGCGTTGCCCAAAGAGCGGCTGAGCTCTGGCTGGACGGCATGGCGCCTGTTCTGGTGATGTCGGGCGGATTGGGCAATTTCACACTGGGAATGTGGACTGAAAAGGAAGCCGACCGGTTTGCAGCGGTGGCCGTGAAGATGGGGGTGCCGGGGGATGCCATCCTCGTAGAAAATCAATCGACCAATACGGGCGAAAACATTCAGTTTAGTAAGAAGCTGCTTGCTGAAAGAGGATTGGATCCGCAAAAATTTATCGTAATTCAAAAGCCTTATATGGAAAGGCGGAGTTATGCCACCTTTAAAAAACACTGGCCGGATAAGGAACTCCTCGTTACATCACCCCAAATTTCTTTCGACGACTATCCGAATGAAGAGATTCCGCTCGAACGGGTGATCAATATCATGGTGGGCGATTTGCAGCGGATCAGGGAGTATCCGGCATTGGGATTTCAGATCGAACAGGAAATACCCGCCGGGGTGTGGGCGGCTTATGAATTGCTGGTGGCGGCAGGATATGATAAGCACCTCATTCGTTAACCCACTGCCGGGCCCGACAACCGAAACAGAGTTCGCGCCGGCAACTGGTGAAGAATCATTAATTCCCTTCAGTCAACAGCCGAAGAATAATATCGGCGGCTTTATTGATTTGCGAAATTTCGATATGCTCGTCTGCCGTATGGGCCTGTTGAATGGAACCCGGACCGAATACCACGCAGGGAATACCTGCTTCCTGATATATTGCCGCATCGGTTGCATAGTGTGCTGTTTGCAATTCGGGCTGAATTCCTTCTAACTCACAGGCATGCTTAAGCGCTAAACAATGAGGTGCATCGGGTGCATTGTCCACCCCCATAGCCAGCAGATATGGCGGATCGATTCGATATGTGTTCGGATCGCCGAGGAAAGG
>DATCJQ010000191.1:0-7931 GCA_036562745.1 Flavihumibacter sp. | reverse complement strand
TAGTAAGGCAGTCAGGACTGCAAACAGGACAGTATTTTTCATGACTTAGTTTTTCAGAACAATCGCATATGAAATATACTTAAAATATTGACTGCTGTCCTTTTTGCTTTCTCAGATTTGGGGAGGGAATCAGGTTGATGGGCAGGATGATTTCCCAATGGTTCCGACCTAACGATCCGAGAAGATCGGAATCTAACAGGTATGCATACCTGAGTCCCACGCTCACCGGTAACTGATTCCACCAGCGGGTATCGAAATAAAATTCCAAACCGGTGGAACGAAAATCCACCCAGTTCATGGTACCCAGATAGCGCTCATCTTTAGCCCTCGCCCAGTCGAAGAATCCGGCTGCGCGAACTCGCAGCAGGTACACGATATTCCAGGCTCCGGCATCCGGGTAAAACAGCGGAAAATGGTAGGTGGCGCCCAAACGGCTCATACGATACAAACTTCGGCTCTCGTATCCCCTTGCAAAGGGGAAATTATCGCTGAAGCGGATGCCAGGCAAACTGTCGCGCCCTCCGATGGCTCCACTCAACACCAGGCTGTGATTGCGCCCAATTCCGGGCAGGTATTGACTGGCCGATGCCAGCCATTGTTTCGAATCGTACCGGTTGATCGTGGCCCGATACTGCAACCGCAGCGCCGTAGCCCACCTGGGATTAATATGCTGTTTAGCCTGTTGCGACTGGATGCTGAAACGGAGGGAATTATCCAGATAGGTGAAGGATCGATTGCCCAGCGAATCCTTTTCCGGCATCCGGAAATAGGGCTGATTGTATACAAGATCGGAGGCCAGGGTAAGAAAACTGATTTGCCGGCCGCGGCTCAGGTTCAGCGGAATTTGCAGTCCGCCTTTCAATTCCATTTCATTCCAGCGGATTTGCCGGTTGCGGTACAGGGCCCTGCGATCAAATGTGTACTCTATTCCGGCATTGATAAGCGGAAACAATCCGCCATAGGTTCCGGTCCAGCCGATTTGTTTGAACTGTTCATTCCGGTTATACAAACCATAAACCTGCGACTGGAAGGTATTCAGCAGGTTCTGGGAAACAACGGTGAGAGAAAACTCCGGTTCCTCGTACCAGGGCATCCAGCTATGGAAGCGAAAGAGTCCGCTGGCTTTACTATAATTTTTGACCGTCACGGAATCGGAGGGATATTCATCCAACAGGTTACCGGCCCTTTCCGGATAGATAACGGCGTTCTCCTCAAACATGGGTTTAGCGAGAAAATCCGCAACGGGCAACCATTCACCCACACCGGATTGAGTTTGAGCTGCAAGCTCCTGGTTTGCCGGTCTAAGGTCTGTCAATCTTTGACGAAGTTTGTACCCACCCGCCGTGAATTTGGAAACGGTTAATTGGTCGGCATAGATGGTGGGTTGATATTCCCCTGTCAGGGAAGCCGGGTTATCTGCCACTGCGATGGCCATTTTTCCCTTGTCCAGCAACACCGTCTGGTCCCTTCCATTAATGGAGAGGGTGAAATAAATGGTGTCTCCTATCTGTTTTGGATATCCGATTATATGGCGGGTCCATGGCACCAGACTCCGATGTAGTCCCGTTTCAATTTCGACAGCCTGCAGGGCCATCTCTCCTTTTCGGTTACGCGTTGCAGTTAGTATTTCCCTTCCTGCGAAAACCGGAAAGGAATAGATAAAATTGGAATCATTCGGGATTTTATTGAGAAGCCGGCCATTAAGGTCCAGTACGTGCAGGTTGGTAAGGCCATCGCTACCGATATGCACTGCAACAATGGAATCAGCGGAATGGGAAAAAGCCGGAGTGAAATAGTTGCTGTTCACCGTTATGCGTTGCTGTCTGCCCGAAACAATATCCAGCACCTGCAGTTCAGAATAGTCAATCCAGCCCCAGCGGGCAGCCGGGCGCCAGGACGTATATACGATCTTCCCATTAGCGTAGGAGAAATAGTTATCGAGCGACTGATCGCGTACCCTGATTTTCTTCTCCGTACCATCTTTTTTACGAAGGGTGAAGGCTGGCAATTCGGTATAGCTTGAGTGCATATAAACGAGGTCACCCGCTTCGGTATAAACCGGATTTTCTTCATTCACAACCGGTCGGGTTGCTTCGTTTCCTTTGAATCCCACAACTGCCAGTTCCTGCTGCTTCGAGTCCAATGCTTTCCATGTGAATTCCTTAAAGGACTCGCCACTATATCGCCTTACTGCCTGCTGGAATGGATAGAATACCCCTCGCATGGCGGCTGCATCATTGGTGACATCCTTCCAGAATCCGCGACCATAACGGTCATATCCATACGAAGTGAGGAGCTGTCCCAATTGGTAATGACCCGGTACATAATCGCGATAGGAGCCGTTTCGCAGTTTCTGATAGGAATAGTGCCGATCTGCTTCCCAAAGCGCCCGGTATCCGTTGTAGAACGCGGGCAATCTTCCCCTGCCCTGTTTACTGAGCCGGGTTTCCTGAAAAACGGCCTCGCCCTCGAAATACCAGTCGGGAATCGTCAGCGCATTGGCCAGCGCCTGTCCCTGTTCGCCAAGGATCCAGCGGAACAATTTTGCTCCACCCCGATTAAACTGCTGATACTGCTGGATATGCCGGTATTCGTGTATGCCCAGCTGATCAGCCCAGGGCAGACTACCCAGTGTGAACGGATTTACCGGTGGTGTCATCAACCATTCGCTGCGAAAAGGTGCCAATCCCACATACCCGTTGGAAATAGTGGTGCGGTGTTGCAGAATAACCGGCACCGCCCGCTTAACCGGCACCGACGCGCTGTCGGGCATCGATTCGATGGCATTAAGGAGTGATGCCGCCCGTTTCGCGGTGGAATCCCAGCCGGTGGGAAAAATCACCCAGGCCCGGTCGGTACGGATCTGCTTCCATCGCTGAACCGGAGGATGCCCCCCGAATGTTTGGGCTTCCGCCCTGATCAGTAGCAGGACGGCGAAAAAAATCATTCCTGTTCGCATACCGGTAAATTCTATCTCAATATTAATTCACTAATTTCAGCGCAACAAAACAACCTAAGTCCCGATAATTTGAACATTTCCGGTTTATGAGCGATGCATTGGTAATAAGAAGTGCTGATCAGGATGATATTCCCACCATTGGTTTCCTGGCCCATACCATCTGGCCGGTCGTATATAGCGAAATAATCAGTCCCGAACAGATCGATTATATGTTAACGATGATGTACAGCCCCGATTCGCTATTGCATCAAATCGAGGAGCAAGGTCATCAGTTTATCCTGGCCGAGGTGGATCAGGAGGAAGTGGGCTTCGCATCCTATGGTAAAGTAGATGGAGCGGTGTGGAAATTACACAAGCTCTATGTGTTGCCCTCCATGCATGGCAAAGGTGTGGGCCGGGCGCTGCTGGATATGGTGGAAGAAGAAGTGCGCACCCAAAATGGCGCGCACCTGATTCTGAACGTTAATAAGAGAAACAAAGCAGTTCAATTCTATACATCCATGGGCTTCGAAATTGAGCGGGAAGCAGTGCTCGATATCGGAAACGGGTATGTCATGGATGATTATGTTATGGGGAAGGATGTCTAAACTTTTCTAGTTTCCCCTTCTCTCCGGACGACTTGATCCCCCATTATTCGGACGCTGTTCGCGGCTATTGCCCGAGGGGCGGCTCGGAGCAGCTTCTCTCCGGGGTTGCGATCCTCTTGCCTCCTGTCTGGGCTGCTGTGGACGGCTCTGCGGGCGTTCGGCTTGCTGAGGTCTTTGCTGCGGACGTGCTTGCTGTGGTCGCTGCTGCGGTCTGCTGCCTTCCGGCCTTGTTCCACGCTCCGGACGCTGGGGTTGTACGCCACCGCGTTCGCCACCCGGACGATTATTGCGTTCGGGGCTGGGGCGCTCGTTGGGACGCTGTCCCGGACGGTTATTACCCGGAGGATTATTCGGCCTCTCGCTCGGACGATAGGTACGATCCGGTCGACGATCGCGCTGGTTCTCGCGGTTGATCTGCCCGTTGCCCGGCCGGTTGCCAGGTCCGCGGTTGCCATTATTGTACTGCGGATTGCGGTTTGAGCCGGTATAATTACGGTTCGGACGGGTCACCGGTGTGTTCGGATTGTAGTTGCCGTTGCGGTTGTTATAGTTTCTCGTATAACCATTACCGATATATCGTCGGGTATCACGACTCACAATAGCGGGTCTTGAGTGATACACGTTATTGTACCGATAGTTCCGGTAATTGTATCCGTAGTAATTGTTCACCACGAACACGTTGTTCTGATAACCATAATATCCTACGTGACGGTATCTCGGAGCAAAATAGGCCGGACGATAGATGGTCGGTCCCCACCATCCGCCATACCAGTAATTCCAGGGGCGTGAATAACCGAATCCGATATGGAACCAGCCCGGGCTGTACTGGAATCCGATGGACCAGCCGTACCAGGGGGTGTAGTGCATATTGAATCCCCAGGTGAAAGGACGAGGATAATAGTAAGTGCGATACCAGGGACGGTAATAATAACCCGTACCATAAACCACGGTCGGACCGTAGATAAAGGTGTTCAGGTATCCCGGAGTATATCCCATGTAGATATAATCGGGAGTAACATCATAGATGTACACATACTTAACAGGATACACCGGGTATTTGGCGGGAATCAGGTCCACTTCATCCGGACGGGTGGTACTGGCTACCCAGGGGCCTTCCGGCGATGATGACTGGAACCATACCCCATTATCAACCAGATAATATTTCTTCTTATAACGGATAACAGTAGCCGAAGTGTTGACTGCGTAATCCATTTTAGTGCCTTCGATGCGCTGGAATTCGGGGTCACCATCATATTCCACCGTTGCTGTGGCAGATTTGCGATCCACTTTGGCGGTCTGAGGCAGCTGGGCATCCATCAGCGCATTGCTGGCAGCCGGTGTGCCAGGCACACTTGCCAGGACATTATCCTTGGCCGACCCTGCCGGAATATTCGCAAAATCCGAAGGCAGCGATTCAGCCGGAATATATTGCCAGGTACCGCTCAGCGAGGGAGAACGGAACCAGCGTCCGGACAACAACACATAATATTGCTGCGATGAAACATCCATGAAAATATCGTTGGGAGAATTCTCCACATAAAGAAGATCCGTACCACTGATCGGGGTGAAAGAAGCTTCACCTTTGGACTGAATCAACTCTGCGGGTTCGGTACTCACCAGTACTTCGGCAACGGGATTATCATCCACTTCATCATATTCGGAATCGAATGCATTGTCGCCCGCCTGATTGCTGCGGTTCTGGGCATTGCTTTCCGCCTGTTTTTTGATATCCGCCGCCACACGATTCAGGCTGGAAGGCGGATTCGCTGTAAAAGTGAACGGCTGACTGATATTGGAACTTACATACCAATGCTTGCCGCTGTAGAGATAAATCTTTCCATCAGAACCACGTACAAGGGTGTTGGGCGAGTTGATCACAGCTTCCACGCCCCAGTCCTCATTTTTCTTCCAGATGGGATTACCATCCACAATCACCAGCATGCTGGGATGATTGCGATAAATGAGTTTGGGCGGCTGGTTGTTGAATCCGCCGGCCAGCTTTTCCTTCTCTTGTTGCAATTCCAGGCTTTTCTTCAGCTGCTCCCTCGCCACCAGCACCCGGGTGCTCTCCACAGCTTCCTCGAGAGATCGCAGGATTTCCGCGGATTGTGTTTCGTTGATATCCGCGGGGAACTTGATACCTGATACGGTCATCCGCACGAAACGCTCATAGGAACCCTCCTCCTGGATATATGCTTTGGCCCAGATTGTCCCGAAAACAGGATCATCCGAGTCTTTTTTATAATAAGCGACGGCCGCCTGAAAATCGAGCTCCCCCCCGCCATAGGAAGAAGGCTGGGGATCGTACATTTTCAGACGATCACCTCCCGATAACTGGAAGGTGGTTGGCCAGGATTGGGCAGCTGAGGCCAGTCCGGTCAGGACCAGCGAGCCCAGAAAGCTCAAGAACAGGTAAAACTGGCGCATATTTGAATGCTTTAGGTGAATCAATGTACTTAATAGACTCCGAAATATGGTCGGAGTTTAGTCCGGCCGTCGTCTTTAACTAAGTTTTTACAGTTTACGCCGAGTTTTCAGGCGTTTAGGTATTGAAACCCTTTTCAATAAGAAGGGCGCAGGCATCAGATTTGGTCGCCCAAAGCCGCTTTTTTCATGGATGCAGCTTTTTCGCTGCCGAGATAGCGTTCAATCAGTGCATGAATCAAATAGATAATAGGAGTACATGCTATGGCGATCACAAATTTGTAAGTATACCCCACCAGCACGATGGCCGTCACCCGCGGGAAGCTGAATCCGAGGGAGAAATACAGGTAGATATAGGAAACCACCACGGTATCGATCAGCTGGGAAAACAGGGTGGATACGGTGGCACGCATCCAGATTTTTTTCTCGCCTGTAAGCTTTTTGATTTGCCGGAACACCGAGGCATCGGTTAGCTGCCCGATCAGGAAGGCGGTTAACGATGCGATGATGATATTCATGCCCTGTCCGAGAATCTGCGTGTAGGCGGCCTGCATATCGGGAACACCATTGGCTGCCTGCGATCCCTGCCACCATCCGGCCGGAGCGGTGGAAATGGCGAAATAAAATACCACGAAGGCGAAAGCAATTAATGCAGCGGTGAGAATCGACAGAAATCGCACGCCTCGCACCCCATAGTATTCATTAATGATATCGGTCATAATAAAAACGATGGGCCAGGGCAATACTCCCACGGTAAGATCGAATGCCAATCCGGATTCGCCCAGCAGGGTGAAATTTGCTTTTTCCCAACCCAGTGTTTCTTCCAGTGAAAAGATTTTTACGCCAATGATTTCGGCGATGATGGCATTCGCGATGAAAAATCCGCCTAAAATGATAAACAGTCGGGTTGCCTTATCTTTAATTATCGCCTGGATCATATGCTGGCTTCGGTTAGTTGGAGGATGCCGGTTAGAATCATAATAAACTGAACTAAAATAATCATAAGATTCAGAAATATCAGGACGTTTTTCTGTGCCGGCAGCCTGCGTACAAAACGCCGCCAGGCCAGTGCGATCAGCCAGCTGATGTTTAGAAGTACGGAAAGTACCAGCCCCGTTACCAGTATGGATGACTCCAGTTTTGTACCCTGCAAAACGGGATAATAACGCATTCCGAGGGCGGCCAGGAAAGCCAGGTTGGCAATCAGCGTGAGTTTATTCAAGACGGAAAAAGACATACGGCAAAAATCCACTTAATTTGCTTTCGATGGCAGGAATCAGCATTATTATTATTACGTATAACCGTCCGGGTGATACCCTGGATCTGCTCGAAAGCATTGTGGCCCTGCAGAACCGGCAGGAGATGCTGAAAGAACTGATTCTGGTGAACAATGCTTCCACTGCTGATTATTCCGTGGTTAAAGCCTATATCGATTCCTGCCCAGATTTACCCGTGAAATACCTCCATGCGCCCGGAAATCTGGGCGTGGCCGGGGGAAGAAATTTTGCGGTGAAGTATTGTACCGGCGACTGGATCTTATTCCTCGACGATGATGTGGTGATTGAGGATAAACAATTCCTGATAAAGTTGAAAGAGGCCATCAACACTCCTTTTTCGGATGAACGTCCGCTGGGCGCAATGGGCTGTAAGGTTCGCTATTATGATAACCGCGAGCTGCAGGTGAATGCATTTCCGCACAAAAACTTTGAGGCGTACCGAGACCGTCCGCGCTTTCTCACCTATTATTATGTCGGCTGTGCGCATGTAATAAGCCGGAAGGCCTGGGAGGAAGCGGGACAATATCCCACGCATTTTTTTTATGGCATGGAGGAATATGATCTGGGTTACCGGATTCTCGAGAAAGGATACTGTATCGGATACGACGGATCGCCTGAAATTCTGCATAAGGAATCTCCGTTGGGAAGAAATCCGCGTCCCCTCCAATTGTCGATGATGTGGGT